>JANNDD010000039.1:0-2953 GCA_031387365.1 Armatimonas sp.
GTCGAGTAGACCTCGTGCGCCGTGAAGAGCATCGCGCGAAATGCGGTCATCGGGAAGATCACAAGTTTGTAGCCCAGTGCATCGAACTCGGCGGCACTCAGATACGGCGTCTTGCCAAACTCGGTCATGTTGGCAAGTAAAGGGGTACCAGGAAGGGCAGCGGCAAAGACTTCAAATTCTTCACGGCTTTGCAGTCCCTCAGGGAAGATGGCATCAGCTCCAGAGTCTATGTAGCGTTTCGCCCGCTCGATGGCGTCGTCTAGGCCCGTCACGCCACGCGCATCGGTGCGGGCGATGAGGAAGAAATCCGGGTCGTGACGGGCTTTTAGAGCAGCGCGAATCTTGGCGGCCATTGCCTCGGGTTCGATGAGACTCTTGCCATCGAGGTGCCCACAGCGCTTGGGTGCGACTTGGTCTTCCAGATGTAGCCCCGCCAGCCCCGCGTGTTCGAACTCCTCGACGGTTCGGGCAACATTGAGCACCTCCCCATAGCCCGTGTCAGCATCGGCGATCACGGGAGTCTCCGGTACGGCGCGGCAGAGATAGCGTGCCTGCTGGGCCATCTCTGTCAGCGTGAGCAGCGCGATATCAGGAAATCCCGTCAGAGCGTTGGTTACCCCTGCCCCGGAGAGATAGAGTGCCTTGTGGCCGCAGGCCTGGGCCTGGAGTGCGGTAATGGCATTGAAGACTCCCGGCAGCACCACCTGGCTTTCACCGAGCAAGCCGCGCAGCCGCGCTCCCAGGCTCATGCGAAGAGCTCCAGCAACGGCGTCACACTGGCTTCGTTTTCCAGAGCGAGGCACCTACGAACCATCTCCGCCAGACGGTCCTCCTGAAAATAAACGCTCGCCATGCTGCGGAACTTGTGTACCACCTCCGTGTCGGACATCGGGTTTCGAGCATGGCCGCGTGGGAACGTCACTTCGCAGACATGCTGCGTGCCGTCTTTCAGGGTCACGGTCAGCCGGTTAGGAATTCCCTCGGGGTAGCGCGGATTGAGCGCTGCATCCCCAACCACCGTAATGTTCTGGATAAAGTCCATCAGAGACTCATTGCCCAGATGCGCTGCATCAAAGGAATCCAGAGTGACATCGCCGTCCTGGAGCGCCACGGCAACACAGTACGGCAGGCTGTGATCCGCTGTCTCCCGGGTCGTGGGCCGCCACTTCTCCGGCTCGCCGCCGATAATCTCCACTGCCGCACTAAACGACGCGATCTCGATTTTCGCAATCTCGCGCCAGTCGCCGATGCGCTCCCGAAGCTGGAGGGCGGCATCTATCGCGCTCTGACTATGGTACTCAGCGGGCCAGAACTTGATGTAGGTCTGGTTAATCATAAACGGCGGCCCAAAAGCCTTCGCGTCCAGAGAGAAATTGCCGTGTGCCACTTGGTTAAAGAAGCCCATCTCGCCTTCGAAGATCGGGGCGGGGCCGGTCATGCCGAGTTTGGCGAGCTGCGCGGCGAAGATCCCGCCTCGGCTCGCGTTGGCAAAAGCACAGCCCTTCCAGTGCGAGAGCATCCCCACGCGGGTCTGGCGCATGGCATTTCCCACCGTTCCCGCAATCCCCTGGGCATGCGTGAGCTGCTCCTCAGTGAGCCCTAGAAGCTTTCCGCAGGCCAGGCTCGTGGAGAACGCGCCGTAGGTGACATGGTCCCAGCCTTGGGCACGGATCGAGTAGGCATCACAGAGGCGGCACTGGACTTCGTAGGCCAGCACAATCGCCAGAATAACATCCCTGCCGCTCGCACCCGCCACTTCGGCTGCGGCCAGGATCGCCGCGATATTATCCGACGGATGAGCGGGTTCTTTGGAGAGGTAGGTGTCGTTGAAGTCGAGATAACGAAAAAGCACGCCATTGGCAAAGGCCGCGTGATCCGGAGCACTCTTGTGAGTTGTCCCGATCACGGTCGCGCCCGGTGAGGCACTCACGCTCAGCGCCAGCGCGCGTGCGATGCGCGCGGGTTCGGCGTGGCGTGCGCCCATCGCGCAGCCCAGGGAGTCCAAAACGCGCCGCTTGGCCTCGTGGATTGCCTCGGGGGGCAGGTCATCGTAGGTAATATTTGCCGCGTAGCGGCTTAGTTTTTCAGCAAGGTTCATAGTTTCTCCGAGTACAGGTCAATCGTGATATCGGCGAGGGCGACGGCTTTAAGCTGGCTCTCGGGGTTCGTTTCGAGGGCAGCGAGGGCGGTGGTGAAGCGGTCGCAACGGATCTTGTCAAGCGGAGCGATCCGGCCCGCGACGAGGCGTTTGTGAAGTTGCACGGCAATCGTCAGCCGGTTGATCTCATTTGTGCCCTCAAAGATACGGAAGATGCGGGAGTCGCGGTAGAGCCGGGCAATGGCGTATTCCTCCGAGAAGCCGTAGCCTCCGTGGATCTGGAGTGCTTCGTCCACCACAAAATCCAGCATCTCGGTGCAGTAGATCTTGGCAATCGCGCACTCAATGGCAAACTCCTCCCCCGCCGCCAGCGAGCCGCCTGGGAACCCATCCAGTAGCGCTGCCGTCCGGTAGATAACACTCTCGGCGCGGGTGACTTTCTCTGCCATTCGCGCGAGCTTATCGGCGATTATCTCAAATTTATCTAAGGCCTGCCCAAACTGCTTGCGCTGGCTGGCATGCGTGCGGGCAAGTGTGAGGGCCTCTTTCGCCATCCCGAGTGCAGCCGCGCCAATATTGAGCCGCCCGACATTGAGCGGAAAAAGCGCCGCCCGGTGCCCTTTGCCGATCTCCCCGAGCACGGCATCACTGGGGAGCAGGGCATCCTCGAAGAACAGCGAGGCCGTGCGTGAGCCCTTTAACCCCAGCTTTTTCTCATCACGACCGACACTCAGACCCGGAGTCCCCCGCTCGACCAGAAACGCCGTGAGGTGCTCGCCGTCCACTTTGGCAAAGACCGTGAACAGATCCGCAATCCCCGCGTTGGTAATCCAGACCTTCTGACCGTTCAGTCGC
>JANNDD010000054.1:0-7001 GCA_031387365.1 Armatimonas sp.
CTGCGGCCTGCGCAGGGCAAGATACGGTCTTTCACGTCGGCGCACTCTCCGCACCCTGGGGCGATCCGTCAGAGTTCTACGCCACCAATGTCGGGGGCACCGAAAATATTCTAGCAGCCTGTCGAGCCCACAAAATAGCGCATTTGGTGCATGTCTCGTCACCGAGTGTGGTGTTTACCGGGCGCGATCAGCACAACCTCCCCGACGATGCGTTCTACCCGAAGCGCTTTGCCTCCGTGTACTCCGAGACTAAGAAGCTTGCGGAAGACCGAGTGAATGCGGCTTTTGCGGAGGGCAGCGGGCTCAGCGGCGTGATCCTGCGCCCCAAGGCTGTTTTTGGACCCGGCGACACCTCGCTCTTGCCACGGCTCATCTCCGCCGCCCGTGCGGGCCGTCTGCCACGTATCGGGGATGGCAAAAACTTAGTCGAGCTGACGTATATAGACAACGTGGTTGCGGCTCTGCTCTGCGCTGCCGATGCGCCAAAAGTGGCGCTGGGGAGGACGTTTACGATCACCAACCATGAGGCGGTGCCGCTCTGGGAGGTGATTGCGCAGGTGCTGGCGGGGCTGAAGATCCCGTGGCAGCCCCGCACGATTCCCTTGCCGCTGGCACTTCTCGCGGCGGGCCTGATGGAGCGCAAGGCGGAGCGAACGGGCAAGGAGCCACTTCTCACGCGCTACACCGTGCAGCTTCTGGCCCGCACCCAGACCTACGACACCCAGCCCGCCCGAACACTTCTGGGCTACACTCCCCACGTCACGCTCTCCGAGGGGATCGCACGGACGATCCAGGCGCTCACATGAGATTTGAAATGCTGACCACGGGCTACTGCCTCGCCGACGAGAGCCATATCCTACGTGGCGGACGCCGAGGTGTGTCCGTACACTGCCCCGCACGCGCAGCACTCTTTGAGCACCCGCAGGGTCGGATTCTCTTTGACAC
This sequence comes from Armatimonas sp., assembly GCA_031387365.1. GTDB lineage: Bacteria > Armatimonadota > Armatimonadia > Armatimonadales > Armatimonadaceae > Armatimonas. The sequence continues at coordinate 946 of JANNDD010000054.1, forward strand.
GGGCTACGCGGCGACCCACCTCTTTGCCGCCGCGTCTCGTTTTCCGTATAAACTCTATCTGCGTGCCACGCCGGTTTTTACCTCGCCCGAGGAGAGCCTCGCAGCACAGCTTGACCCTAATACCATTACTATTGACACGATCATCGTCAGCCACTTTCACGCGGATCATATCGCCGGGCTCAAAGACTTTCCCCACGCTCGCTTTATCGCTAGCGCGGAGGGATTGCGAGAAGTGCAGGGGCGCCGGGGCTTTGGTGCCCTGAAGCGCGCTTTTCTGCCAGAGCTCCTACCGACAGATTTTGCCGAGCGTGCGACGCTTCTGGAGCGCTTTACCGGCCCCGAGCTGGCTCCTTTTGGGCCCACGCATGATCTCTTTGATGATGGTCTTCTCCGGCTCGTGCACCTGCCCGGCCACGCACGCGGCCAGCTCGGGCTCTTCGCACAGACTAGTACGGGCACGGTTTTTCTCGTCGCGGACGCCGCTTACTGCCGCCAAGCAATCCGGGAGAACCGCCCACCGCATCCGATCACCAATCTCTTCACTGACAATGGAAGTGCTGTGCGTGAGACGCTCGCTAAGCTCCATACGTTCGCCGCTGCTCACCCGGAGGTCTTACTCTATCCCACCCACTGCACGGAGACAGATCCGTGAGAGTGCTGATAACGGGGAGCCGTGCGCCTGTGGCCATTCTGCTCGCCCGCTCGCTGCACGCCGCCGGAGCCGTGGTCTACACTGCCGATAGCCTTCGTCCTAACTTTGGGCAAAATAGCCGCACCGTCACCGAGGACTTTTGCGTGCCCTCGCCACGTTTCGCTTCCCAGGACTGCATTACTGCGCTCGCACGTCTTGCACGCGAGAAGCAGCTTGATGCGATTATCCCGACCTGCGAGGAGACCTTCGCACTGGCGGCGGGGCGCACTAACTTGCCGCCGTCGGTGCGATTGCTCTGTCCTGACATTGAGGTTTTAGAGAAACTCCATCACAAAGGGCGCGGGATAGCCTTTGCAGCAAGCCTTGGACTCGCCACGCCCGAGACTTGCGGCCAAGCGGATCTCACGCGCGAGGGCATCCTCAAGCGCACCTACTCGCGCTTTTCCAGCCATGTGATTCCGCTCCGGGGCACGCGAGCGCAGCGCCAAAAAGCCGAAGCTCAAAAGCCCCCAGACGATGAAGGGGACGGCGAATGGATTTGGCAGGAGTGGATCTTGGGCAAGGCACTCTGCACCTATAGCCTCTGCCATGACGGGCATGTTCTCGCTCACGCTGCCTACCGCACGCCCTACACCGTCGGCCTGGGGGCGGGAATCTTCTACGCTGCCGAGCACGGCCCTGTGTATGACGTGTCACTGATGGCGGCACAGAAACTGGCGGCGGCAACGCACTACACCGGCTCCCTCTCACTGGACTTTATCGAGGAAGCCACAGGCCGCCTGATTCTTATCGAGATCAACCCAAGAGCCACAATGGGGCTGGCGTTGCTTTCCCATCAGCCCGCGTTTGCCGCGTGCTGGAAAACGCTATTGGAGGGTGACAAGGCACCAGAGAAAGTAGTGCCGGGCACCGGGCGACGGCAGCTTAAAGTCGCCATGCTCTTGCTGGGGCGAGAGCGCAACTGGCGCGATGTTTTTACCACACCCGACGTGCTTGCTGACCCCAGTGACCCCGGCCCCGCACGCGCCGCCTGGAGAATCTATCTTTCCTATGCCTGGCAAGCGAAAAAGAAAAAACTGAGCACGATGGCTTTCTCAACACACGATATCGAGTGGAACGGGTAAGGGACGTGGAACGGATGAGCGAGCTGCCGCTGCTCCTGCGCCGCTTCCCGGAGCTGGCACCGCACTTTCCGTGGACACCGCTCCTGCCTGCGGTGCCAACACCGGTGACATTTCTTCAAGAGCTGGGGCTCTGGGTGAAGCGTGATGACTTGGCATGCCCGCGCTATGGTGGCAATAAGGCCCGCAAGTTTGAGTGGATTCTAGGTGAGCTGAAGGCGCACGGTAAGCGTGGTTTTCTGACATTTGGTGGCCTCTGTAGCAATCACTGCACGGCGGCAGCGATCTACGGACGGGCAGCCGGGCTAGACGTGACGCTCTGCTTTGTCCCGACGCCGCTTGAGAACAGTGAGTACAAAGAGCTGCTGCTCCAGGCGCACTTGGGGGCGCGACAAGTGTTGCTAGGGCCAAAAGTACTTGCATTGCTGCGAATGCCACTTGTTCCACCGGCGGGTTCGACGGTCGCTGGAGTGCTTGGCTACGTCAATGCGGGGCTGGAGCTGGCCGAGCAAGTTCGGCAGGGCTGCTTGCCAAACCCTGAAATGATCTATATCGCGGTCGCGACCAAGGGGACAGCACTTGGGCTGGCGATGGGGCTCGCGCTCTCTGGGCTGGAGCCGCTTCCCAAACTCATCGCCGTGGAGACCGTAACACCCGCCTGGCAACGTGCTCGTGTCTTTTTGCCGACGCCGCAGCGGGCGCTCCAGCGGCTGCGCATACTCTCGCCCGAAGCGCAGCGCCGCTTGCCCGAGAGTGTCACCGCGCTCGCCTGTGAGAGCCGCCTCGGCTTTGACCGAGAGCCACTGGGGATGGTCTCCGCACCCGTGCGCGCCGCGCTCAGCCAGGCGCAAGCGCTTGGGCTCACTCTTGATGCGCATTTTAGTGCTCGTGCCTGGGCGGCGCTACAAGCGGACCGGGCGCAGTGGCAGGGCAAGCGGGTGCTGTTCTGGCACACGCATGGCCAAGCTCCCGCAGAGGGCCTCGCCGCTGACGAGGAATCTGGTGTGCGCCTGCCACCCGCACTGGAGCGGGCAGCGCAGCAGGCACTGAGGAGAACGCAATGCTCTTAACTTTTTTACGCCACTATCTCGGCGCACGCTGGCGCTTCACGCGGCTTGAGGGCACTGCTCTCACGAAATTCCAAGACACGCTCGTGCGGCGGCAAGTGGCGTTTGCCCGCACGCACTCACCGTTCTATCGACAGCACTGGCAGGGCTCGGATTTATCAGACTGGCAGGCGCTGCCCACAGTGGACAAGCGGCTGATGATGGCAAACTTCACGGCGTTTAATACGCGCGGCGTAGACGGCGACGCGGCGATGGCGATGGCACTCGCTGCCGAGACGAGCCGGGATTTTCGCCCGACGGTGCCAGGAACGGATCTGACGGTGGGGCTTTCCACGGGCACCTCGGGGCACCGGGGGATGTTTCTGGTCTCACCGCAGGAGCAGGCGGCTTGGGCGGGGACGATCCTTGCGCGGGTGCTCCCGGGGCCGATTTGGCGGCGACGTGGCTGGCGGGTCACACTCTTTCACCGGGCGACCAGTAATCTCTACGAGCGGGTGCGAAGTCGCCGAGTCCAGCTTCACTACCATGATCTCATGCAGCCACTTCCGGAGGCCGTCGCCGCGCTCAATGCCGAGCATCCACATATTCTGCTGGGGCCACCGACGCTGCTTGCAAAGCTCGCCGACGAGCGCCGGGCGGGGCGGCTACAGATTCAGCCAGAGCGCGTGTTCTCGGTGGCCGAGGTGCTGGAGCCCCAGGACGCCGAGCAGATCGCCAAGGCCTTTGAACTTGCCGCGCTAGATCAGATCTACCAGTGCACCGAGGGCCTACTCGCCGTGAGCTGTCCGCATCACCGATTGCATATTATGGAGGACCTCGTTGTCATCCAGACCGAGGCGCTGGGCGAGGGGCGTGCGGCGCCCCTGGTGACGGATCTCTGGCGCACGACACAGCCGATCATTCGCTACCGGCTTGGGGATGTGTTGACCCTCGCGCCGCCGGGGCGCTGTGCCTGTGGTTCTTCGTTTCAGGTGATCGAGCGGATCGAGGGGCGCCAGGACGATCTCTGTTTTTTTCTGAAAGTAAGTGAAAATAAAGAACTCGTGCCGTTCTACCCCGATACCGTGCGGCGTGCCGTCTTGCTCGCGTCGGGCCAGATCCTGGACTATGCCGTGCGCCAGAGTCAGCCCGGCGAGGCGTGCGTGTTTCTAGAGCTGGCTCCGGAGGCAAAGAGAGCGCTTGTCGAAGACGCCGTACGGGCAAGCTTCACGCGCATTCTGGCCTCCTATAGCTGCCGTCCCGCGACACTCACTTTTGAGGCCCAGCTCCCGCCCCGTGTCTTGGGCGCCAAGCGCCGTCGTGTTCAGAACGAAGGAAAGCGATGATACAGATAGCTGGTCTGGGAAAATACCTCCCCGAGACGATTGTCACGAGCGTGGAGCTAGAGCAAGCACTGGGTCTGCGCGAGGGCTGGATCGAGCGTGCCACGGGAGTTCGCGAGCGCCGCCGTGCCCCGAGCGGGGAGTCTACGGCGAGAATGGCCGCCGCCGCTGCTCGGCAAGCACTGGAGCGTGCGGGTAAGACCATTGCGGACATTGATCTGATTGTCGGGGCATCATCGGGGCCGGAGCAATTAATCCCCTGCACGGCGGCACTGGTCCAGCGTGAACTCGGAGCCCCTGAGGGCAAGAGCGCCTGCTTTGACATCTCCGCGACTTGCCTCTCGTTTCCGGTGGCACTCCAGCTCATCGCGCCGCTCTTAGCTTCCGGCGTCTATAAAAACGCGCTGCTCTTCTCCAGTGAAATGACGGCACACTCCCTCAACCCAAGTGAGCCCGAGAGCGCGGCTCTGATCGGAGACGCCGCTGCCGCCGCGATTCTTATCGCAACGCCGTCGGGGGAGACAAGCTGTTTGCATCACAGTACGTTCTCCACCTTCGCCACTAGTGGGGCCGAGCTGACCCGGTTTCAGGGCGGCGGGAGCCGCAGACATCCTAGTGACCCTGAAACGACGCGAGAGATGAACTTCTTTGAGATGCACGGCCCGCAGATCTTTCGTCTCGCCTCACAGTACATGCCCCCGTTTCTGACTGACTTTCTCGCCGAGACGGGTGTGGGTGTGGAGAGGCTGGATCTTGTCGTGCCGCACCAGGCCAGTGGGCGGGGGATTGCATTTGTGGCGAACCGCTGTGGCCTACCACTGGAGAAATTCTTCATCAACCTCCCCGAGAGAGGTAACTGCATCGCCGCATCTATCCCGCTGGCGCTCTGCGAAGCCTGGGAGGCGGGGCGGCTTGAGCGCGGTCAGCGTGTCTTAATCGCGGGTACCGGAGCTGGGCTCACCCTTGGAGCGGTGCTCCTGACTTTTTGATACGCCAAGGACGGGTGAATCGGATAAAGAATGGGGCGCTTCGGATAAACACGGTGCGGGGTGTTTGGTATAGAATGGGAGCGAAGTGATAACATCCCGATGCTAACTCCCCGTGCTCTGATTCTTGGCCTCCTTGGGGCGGCACTTGTCTGTGTCTGGACACCGTACAACAACTATAAAGTGGGGGCGAGTCTGATCGGGGGCAACCAGTTCCCGACCGTGGCGTTTGCCGTACTTGCGCTTCTTGCTCTCTTGCGCCAGCTCTTGCCCCGACTCAAAGTCACCCCAGCGGAGCTGGCGACGGTCTGGACGATCTTGCTGGTGACGAGCGGGATTCCCTCGTCGGGCTTGCTACGCACCCTGATCCCTAATATCCCCGCCCCGGTGGCAATGAGCACACCGACCAATGAGTGGGAACGCAAGGTCTGGGGGGCGCAGCCGGGCTGGCTTAAAATGACCGATTCCGAGGCGGCGCGGGCCTTCTTCGCGGGCTACCCGCGCGGTCAGGAGCATGTTCCCTGGGGCGCGTGGCTCGGGCCACTCACGGCCTGGCTGATTCCTGCCGCGCTGTTTTTATTGGCATCGTTTTGTGTGGCCGCCGTGTTTCGCAAGCAGTGGATCGAGCACGAGCGCTTTGCCTTTCCGCTGGTGACCCTGCCGCTTCAGCTCGCCACCGAGCCGCAGACCCTCACGCGTCGCCCGGTCTTCTGGCTGGCGCTGGCGCTCACGGCGGGTCTACACGGGCTCAAGGGCTTCCACCAGCTCTACCCCACCATCCCCGATGTCACGACCAATATCAGCCTGATGGACTATCTCACGGAGCCGCCCTTCAATCAAATCGGGCCCTTTGCGCTATTTTTCTACCCGCTGGTGATTGGGCTGGGCTATTTACTGCCCGGTGAGGT
>JANNDD010000068.1:0-4919 GCA_031387365.1 Armatimonas sp.
GGCGGACTGGAACGAGCCCGAGTACATTAAGCGTCTGATCGGTCTGCCCGGCGACACCATCGAAGTCAAAGAGGGCTATGTCGAAGTGGAGGGAATCCGCTACTTCCACGCCGACATTCGCGGCATTTTGGGCATCCCAAGCACTACGGAGCCGGGTGAGAATGGCCCGGCGGACGTACCACTCCGACTGACGCGCGAAGGCATCCATGCCGGTAACCAGACGATCTCCGCCGCAGAGTTCGCCACTCGTGTGGGCCGCCGAGACACCAAGGTGGAGATTCAGCCAGGCCAAGTGCTGCGCAACCACGTACCCCTGATCGAAAACCATGTCGCCGAGGATCCCGAGTACCACCTGGATCCGTATGTCGTCCCTGAAAACAGCTACTTTGTCTTAGGCGACAACCGCAACCAGTCCCACGACTCCCACGAGTGGCAAGAGCTTCCTGCAAACCGGGTAATCGGGCGCGCGGAAGCCGTCTTCTGGCCGATCAGCCGTCTTCGACGCACACGATGAAAACCCCTCCCTCCCCCGGCCCCTCCCTCCCGATAACGGGAAAGGGAGGGGAGCTCACTATTGTTTGCGGAATTGATGAGGTGGGGCGCGGCGCTCTGGCGGGGCCTGTGGTTGCCGCCGCGGTGATTCTCCCCAAGGATTTCGACCCGACAGGCATCGGCGACTCGAAAAAGCTTACGGCAAAGCAGCGCGAAAAAGCCTACGAGCGGATTGTGCGCGAGGCGCTGAGCTTTGGGATTGGGCAGTGCACGGCGGAGGAGATAGATAAAATCAATATCTTGCGAGCCACGCATGAGGCCATGCGCCGCGCTTTAGCGGCGCTCACTCTCGCTCCGGAGCGAGTGCTCGTAGACGGCTTGCCGGTTCCCAACTTACACAAAAATTGCCACAATCTGATCGGCGGGGATGCGCTGGATGTCTCGATTGGGGCCGCTTCGATCTTAGCCAAAGTGACCCGCGATCGCCTACTCGTCGCCTACGATACCCAGTGGCCGGAGTACGGTTTTGCGGGCCACAAAGGCTACGGGGCTGCCACCCATCTTGCCGCACTCGACAAGTACGGCCCCTGCCCGATTCACCGCCGCACGTTCGGCCCCGTCGCGCAGCTCGCGCTGCGATTTTAACCTCTCCCCCTCCCCCCTCTGACTCCCCCTTCCTCCCACCCGAAGGGCACGTTATTGGGAGGAAGGGGGCCGGGGGGTAGGAGGGCCACAAAATCACATGAAGCAAAACCTAAGAATAAGGCGTCTAAACAACTGATGACTCGCTCGACTCTCGCTCTGGCAATAACACTTGCCACGCTCACTGCTCCGGCGCTTGCCCAGCGCTCGCCGTATAAGAACGCCGTAAACACGCCTTTTGCCACGATCTCCAGCGGCCCGCAATCGTCGGTGGTGCTGGATGTGGCCAAGGGAAAAGACATTCCCACCGCCGTGGAAACCCGCCTCCGCAAAGAGTGGCAGGCGCGTAGCCGTGCGCTTGCGCCTAGCCTAGACAAGCAGAAGCGGCGCGGCGTCTTTCCGATCTCGACCCTGGTGACCGTGCGCCAGAGCGGGCGGATCGTCACCCCGCGTGTCACGCGCGCCTTTGGCGACGGGCAGCTTACGTTTACCTTTGAGAACTTCAATGGTGCCAGCATTGCCAGCGCCACGGGAAGTACGATTGTTCTGGAAGATTTTCTCAAGGACTTTATCAACAATGTCTACCCACGCTTAGTGGCGCTCTACGGCAAGCCCGCGTTTAGTGGCGAGGTGAAGATCCGCTCGATGGGCTTCTTCAACACGGGGACGGCCACCGATATCCAGCGGCTCGCGTTTGGTGCCTACTCGCCGTCAGAGAACCGCATCTACCTGCCGCTCTACCAGAGCGTGGACTCCCTGGCACACGCGCTTTTGCTCAACTTAATCCATGCCTTTCATGGCCCCCTCGCCTTTCAATACGATGCATGGGAGCAGGGATTTGCCCGCGCGGCGGCGACCATTATCGCCCGCGACCCGGCTTTGGGTTTCTCCGACCCGACCGCCAATAGCCTCTACACTCTCCTGCCCTACTACGACCTGCTCAACCAGCCCGCACTGGGCAATAGCACGTTCTTTCCGCCCTCGCAGGCGAACTTGCTCATTGACGGTGAGATCACAATCGCCAAGATGTTCCAGGCTCGGATTGGAATGAGTGGGGCGGTCTGGCTCAAGTGCTATATCGAGAACAAAGACTTCTTCAAGAGCTTCAATGCCGCCTACTACGCTGCTGCCGACACGCAGGGGGCGAGTCTGGCGGGCAATGTCCCCACGCTCAAAAGCCTGGCGGCCAGTGTGCTCCCGAGTGTGGAGGCTCTCCCGTTTGCGCAGTGGTTCAGCCAGCAGTACATTTTAGACACCAGTGTGACGACAGGCCCCAAGCTCTACACTTTTGTGTTGCCCTCACAGCCCTCGGCGGGTAACGGGGAGCAGTCTGCACTGATCGTTCTGGTCTACTACCGCACCAAAACCGACGGCGACGAGGAGCTGCTCTCGGGGCGCGCCTACGCCACGTATTTAAACTCTGACAACGCTCGTATCGGGCTGGGGGGCGGCTCGGAGCAAGCACAGATTGATCAGGGGGAGGGATTCTTAACAACTCTGGCCTTCCCCAACCAGGGCTTCGACGATGGGCGGCTGGTGGCGGATTTTGCCGTCGGTGGCCTGAGCTCGCGGATCTATCTCTCACAGGGAAACTCGGGCGATGTACTGGGCGTGCTCACGGGTGGACTCGAAGGGGCGGTTAAAGTCACACAGAGCACCGTCCTTGCACCGATTGTGGATCGAACACAGAACACGACTATGGTGCGGCGCGGCTTTGGAGTCAATGTTGGAGCGCAGCTCGGAGAGCTCTCCAGGACCCAGATCACGGTCACCAGCGGCCCGACAATTCAGAGCTTCAGCCGCAATACGGGCGATGGCATCAACTACCTTATCCTGCGGCCTGCGGGCTCGGGCGGCGGCGTCACGACACTCAGTCGCTCCTTCGCGGCGGGCACGCTCAACCTGGCCAGCTTCCCTCTGCGCCCACTGGAGCCCACCGTGGAGGCGGCACTGGGGCGCTCCGCCACAGAGTTCCTGCTCGCGGGCTGGGATCCCATCACCCGCATCTACGCCGCAGTCGCGCCAAATACTCCGAGCACGGGGCTACTAGAACCAGGCAAAGGCTACTTTCTGAAGTTTCTGCAGAGCCCTGGCGGCCCGGTTAACACCAGTGTCTCACTGACGGGGGTTCTGCCCTCAACGGATGTGGACTACACCGTGCACCTAGCCTACGGCTGGAACCTGATCGGCACGCCGTTCGCGCAAGATCTCGATCTTACCAAGATACTGGTCAAGTACCTGGAAAACGATGCGGTCTCTTTTACCGCAGCTACGGGCACGGATGTAGGCGATGCCCCGTTTGGCTCGCTGGTCGCCAACCAAGTCTGGGCACTGAACCCGGAGACGGGCGGCTACACCTCCACCACTGCCCTCTCCAGCGACTGGCGTGGCTACTGGCTGCGTGTCTATGCGCCGCAGGGAGTCACGCTTCTCTTGCCAGGACCGGACACTCCCACGCGTTCGGTCAAGACACGAAGCCTCGCTCCGCTGACAGAGCGTAAGCCGGACTGGGCAGTGCGCCTACGCGCCAGCCAAGCACAGCGCCACTCCGAGATCGTGCTGGGTGCCGCCCCTGGAGCCACCCGAAGCTTCGATCCCCGCTGGGATATTGAGGCGCCTCCTGAGGTAATCCCCGGTATCACGCTAGCTCTTGGCAATGAAGTCTCCCCAACAACGGCAGGGGGACGTATCGCCGCCGACTTTCGGAGCGGCCAAGAGGCGACACGTGGCACGTGGGCACTGACCCTGACCGCCGCGCAGTCTGGGCCCGTGACACTCACCTGGGAGGGACTTGCCTCGCTGCCACGAACAACCCGCCTCACCCTGCACGATGAGACCACGGGAGTGCACATCCCACTGGCGAGCCGCTCGGGCTGGAGTGTCTTTGTGAAAGCGGGCCAGACCCGCAAGCTACAGATTGTGGCGGAGGCGGAGCGCAGCCAGCCTCTGAGCATCACCCATGTTGCCACGCGCAATCCGGGCCGGGCCACTGGCGGTGGAATCCGCCTGGAGTACAACCTGACCGCCGATGCCGATGTGCTGGCGGAGATAACAACGCTCAGCGGGCGGAGCGTGCGCCGCCTACCCCCGGGCCGTGGTCGCGCCACGGAGCGCCAGAGTGTCCTCTGGAACGGACTCACCGAGAGTGGACAACCGCTCCCGGCAGGTAGCTACCTCATCACTCTCACTGCCCACACCGACGACGGCCAGAGCACACGCCTTATGCGCCCGGTTCAACTGGTTCGATAACTATGACACGACGAAATTTTCTGGCGCTCAGCGCCCTGGCATCTCTGGCTGCAGGCTGTGGTGGTGGCGGCGGATCGGACTCGAAGGCCGCCCTGGTTAAAGGAGTTGTCTACGACTCGCTCCAGGCCGACTTACCTATCGAAGGGGCTACCGTTACGATTGGCGGTGTTTCCGCCGTGACTACGGATAGGGCACAGGCCAGTGCCACCAAGCAAGTTGGCTCCTTTATTATCAACGGCGCCCCCCTCGGGGCCACCACCGTGACGGTCACCGTGACGGGAAAGCCGCCGCAGACAATCGCCTTCCAGCCCTCCATTACCTCGGGGACAAACCCAGATCTCGCGCTCTATCTCAATATTGGTCAGGTGCGTGGGCGAGTCCTGGACGAGGCGGGCCTGCCCGTTAAGAGCGCCTTTGTGGTGGTCAACACCAATCAGGGTAGCATCAGCGGTTTTAGCAACACCGATGGTAGCTTCCTAATTGACCTTGTTCCTGAGGGCACTTCCGAGATCTCCGCAGGTGCGGGAAGCAAGATC
>JANNDD010000088.1:0-16318 GCA_031387365.1 Armatimonas sp.
CCAGCAAGCACTATTTGATATTCTCAGGCTCGCGGAACCCGCGGTGGCGCTTCATATCAAGGGCGATGGCGTGCTGGAGCTACGGCTACGTACGGCAGGCGAAACCTCGGGGGAGCCCCTGGACATGGACTTTCGTAATGCGTCTCTACGGGATGCTGTCCATGCCATTGCGCGGCAGGGTAAGTTAGAGAGCATCGTCATCCTGCCGGGGCTGGAGAAGGCCAAGCTCACTCTGAGCCTGAGCCTCACCAACACCACACCACTGGACGCACTCCGCCAGCTCTGTGCAAAGTGTGAGCCGCCCGCCACTCTAGTGGAGAGCGAGGGCATCTACTATATTCGTCCCAAGAAATAGCTTATTTCGTGCCATAATCAAGGCATGAGCAAAGCTAAAACTTACTCCGCGACCCTGATTCCCGGCGATGGGATCGGGCCGGAGGTGACCGATGCCGCCCTGGAGATTCTGGCGGCGGCGGGGATTTCGTTTTTATGGGACCGGCAAGATGCTGGTGCGGACTTCATCACGCGCTTTGGGACACCGCTGCCCGAGAGTGTCGTGAACTCCATTGTCAAGAACCACATCGCCCTCAAGGGACCCATTGGGACGCCCGTTGGCGGCGGGTTTCCGTCGGTGAACGTGGCCTTGCGCAAGCGCCTGGGGCTCTACGCCAATGTCCGGCCCGCAAAGAGCATCCCTGGAGTGACGACTCCGTTTCCCGGTGTTGATATCGTCGTGGTGCGGGAGAACAGTGAGGATCTCTACGCGGGAATCGAGCATGTGGTCGTGCCCGGCGTGGTCGAGAGCATTAAGATCATCACGGAACAGGCCAGCACACGCATCGCGAAGTTCGCCTTTGAGTACGCCCGGAACAATAAGCGTCAGAAAGTGAGCGCCGTTCACAAGGCCAATATCCTGAAGCTCTCCGACGGGCTGTTTTTAGACTGCTGCCGCCGGGTCGCGCGGGAGTACCCGGAGATCGAGTACAACGAGGTGATCGTGGACAACTGCTGCATGCAGCTCGTCACGCGGCCCCAGCAGTTTGATGTGATGGTGATGGAGAACCTCTACGGCGATATTATCAGCGATCTCGTGAGCGGCCTGGTCGGGGGCCTGGGTGTCACAGGCTCGGCCAATATCGGCGTGGATGCGATTGTCTACGAAGCCGTTCATGGAACTGCCCCAGATATTGCGGGCAAGGGCCTCGCCAACCCGACCGCTATCGTGATGTCGTCTATTTTGATGCTCCGCCAGCTGGGCGAGGTAGACGCGGCCAGCCGCATCGAGAACGCGCTCTTTGCGGTCTTCGAGGAAGGCAAGCACGTCACGCGCGATCTGGGCGGCAGCGCCAACACGGCGGAGTTCGTCAAAGCGGTGATCGGGGCGATGTAGCCCCGCCGGTTGGAGCGGCAGGGCTGGAGAGCCTACGGCTACAAAGGGCGTGCCGCCCATGGGAAGTAGGGAGATATTGGGATGCGCTGGGTTTTGAGTTTGTGGTGCGTTTTTCTGCTCTCCACCGGGGCGCTGGCGCACAATACGCTTCGCTTCGTCGTGAAAGATGCGAGAACCCGACAGCCGCTCTCTGGGGCGACGGTTTATTTCTCCACGGCCGACGACGATGAGCGGCAGCTTCAGACCGACTTGCAGGGGCGAGCGGAGTTTCATAAAGTCAGTACCTTTCCCCTGCGTTTTAAAGTCCGAGCGATTATCCGTGGGCTTTACTACAAAGAGAAAATCGGTAAGCTCGCCCTAGAGCAGGATCAGACCATCGAGGTACGCCTCACCTTGCTCCCTGACCTGCGCGGCGAGGTGATTCAGGCAGTGCGGTGGAAGCGCTGGATGACAAATCCCTGGATGACGATTGACCACGAAGGCCGCTCCCTTGTGGAAGGCGGCTGGCTAGAGCCCACGCTCCCTGCTCCTGGAAAACTGGGCTTCCGGGTGCGCGATGCCGTCACCGGAAAGCCTTTGCCCTACGTGCCCGTTCTCATCAAAGGCCCAGAGATCACCGAGCCGGTGGGCGAGGAAGACACGGATGGCGAGGGAAACGCAGTACGGGAGACGCCGCCGGGAACCTACCACTACGCCGTGGTTGCCTTTATCAACGGCGTGTTCTACGAGAGGCAGCGCGGCGAAGTGACGGTAACGGCGGGCAAGAAGACGACGTTAATAATAAATCTCCAGCCTCTTGAGCAGGCAAGAGGCTTGTCGCGATAAAGTGTTGTCATGACAGTAATAACTTACATTAAAGGCGATGCCACGGTGCCGCAGGCTTCCGGGCCGAAGATTCTTGTGCACTGCTGCAACGATATTGGAGCCTGGGGAAAAGGCTTTGTGCTGGCGCTCTCGCGGCGGTGGCCGGAGCCGGAGCGGGCGTTTCGCCAGTGGCACCGTGAGCGCAACAGCAACGACTTTGGACTCGGGGCGGTGCAGTTTATCGAAGTGAAGCCCGGCGAGCTCTGGGTGGCAAATCTGATCGGGCAGCACGGGATCAAGACGGGCAGCAAGGGCGTTCCGATTCGCTACGACGCAATTGCCGAGGGGCTGGAGCGCGTGGCGGAGAAGGCGCACAAGCTAGGTGCATCGGTGCACCTGCCGCGCATCGGCTGCGGTCTAGCAGGCGGCGACTGGAGCCGTGTCGAGCCACTGATTACCACCCGGCTCTGCGAGAAAAGTATCGCCGTCACGGTCTACGACTTCTGAATTTTGATTGCGGTAGAATAGTCATATGCCAAAGATAACCTGGGTGAAATCCTACGAGGCCGCTGTGAAGAGCGCCCGTGCCAGCAAGAAGCTTCTGCTGATAGACTTCTACACCGACTGGTGAGGGTACTGTAAGAAGCTGGAGGCTGAGGTCTATCCGGACCCGAAAGTTGTCCAGTTCTGTGGCCAGTTGGTCGCAGTGAAGCTAAATGCGGAGCGTGAAGGGAAGGCGCTTGCACAAAAATACCGCGTCAGTGGCTTTCCGACCGTGCTCTATCTCGACGCCGACGGTGGCGAGTGGGGGCGCATGCCGGGCTTCCTGCCCGCGTCGGAGTTCCTACAGCTTGCCGGAGATGCTCTCAAGCAGTACAAAGGGCAGCCTGCACTAGAGGCGAAGCTTAAGCAGAATCCCACGGATAGCGCACTCGCCGCCGAGCTGACGCAGCGATTGACGCGCCAAGGCAACGAGACGAAGGCGCTCTGGGCAGCGGGGCTGTTGACCAAAGCGCCACAGAGTAGCAAGTACGCGTCGGCATACATTGGGATGGGTAGGCTCTATCTCCGGCAAGAGAAGGGAGCCAAGGCGCGTCCCTGGTTTCAGAAGGCTCTCGCTCTCTCCACGGGGGCGGAGGATAAAGCCTATGGGCACCTGGGGCTTGCCCTTTGCTATGTCGCGGAGCGTAATTCGAAAGCGGCGCGGGCGGAGCTGAACGCCCTTCTCAGGGTGCCAGACGCGCCTCCGGGAATTCAGGAGAAAGCCCGCAGCCTCCTAGAACAGATTCCAAACTAACGCATTATGATATAATTTCAGTTCCCGACCAGTGTTGGGCGGGGTGCGTGCTCTGTCGCCGCGTTCGTCATTCGGATACAAATGAGCGTGTGAAGGACAGGAACGGATAAGTGGATAAGCGACTTGCAGCGGGGTTGTACGACCCAGCGTTTGAACATGATGCGTGCGGCGTGGGGTTCGTGGCGCACATCAAGGGCAAACGTTCGCATGCGCTTGTCAGCATGGGCCTCACCATCCTAGACAACCTGGTGCACCGCGGTGCGACAGGCTGCGATCCCGAGACCGGCGATGGTGCGGGCATTCTCCTCCAGGTTCCCGATGCATTTTTGCGCCAGAAGGTTGCTTTTGCCCTGCCTGCTCCGGGCGAGTATGGGGTCGGGGTGGCGTTCTTGCCCACCGAGCGTGATGCCCGCCAGCAGTGTGAGCGCACACTTGAGGCACTCTGTCGGCAAGAGGGGCAGATCTTTCTGGGCTGGCGCGATGTGCCGGTTGACTCCACCAAGATCGGGCGTCAGGCTGCCGAGACCGAGCCGGTAATTCGCCAGTTTTTTATTGCGCGTGGTCAGACCACGGCGCCAGAGGCATTCTCCCGCAAGCTCTACGTGATCCGCAAGCAAGTGGAGCGTGAGGTGGCGGGCGCTACGGGTATCCCTGACGCGTCGCGCTTTTACATTCCTAGCCTCTCCACCAGCACGCTGATCTACAAAGGCTTGCTTCTGCCGCACCAGATGCGTGGCTACTACTTGGATCTGAGTGATCCGAGCATGGAGAGTGCGATTGCCTTAGTGCACCAGCGCTTCTCCACCAACACGTTCCCAAGCTGGCCGCTGGCGCATCCGTACCGTTATATTGCGCACAATGGAGAGATCAACACGATCGGGGGCAATCGGAACTGGATGAAGGCGCGGGAGCAGGGCCTCACAAGTAGTGTGCTGGGCGATGATCTGCGCAAGTGCTATCCTCTCGTGAGCCCCACGGGGTCAGACTCCGCGAGCCTCGATAATGCTGTGGAGCTGATGCTGATGGGCGGCAAGACCCTGGCGCAGACCATGATGACGCTCATCCCTGAGGCATGGGACGGCAACGAGATCATGGCGGCGGAGCGCAAGGCGTTCTATGAGTACCACGCCTGTCTGATGGAGCCCTGGGATGGCCCCGCTGCCGTGGCGTTCACAGATGGCGTGCAGGTGGGGGCGGTGCTAGATCGCAACGGCCTACGCCCCGCGCGCTACACGATCACGACAGACGATTTGGTGATTCTGGCATCCGAGACCGGCGTTGTGCAAGTTCCACCCGAGAAGATCGTCGAGCGGGGACGGCTCACGCCCGGCAAGCTTTTTTTGGTGGACACCGAGCAGCAGCGCATTTTAAGTGATGAGGAAGTCAAGAGCACGGTCTGTGGTCTGCATCCCTACGGCGAGTGGCTGGAAAAGCATAAAGTCGAGCTTGCCAGTCTGCCCGAGCCGCCGGAACCGGATCATCCCGTGCATGCGGAGCTGATCCAGAAGCAGCGGGCCTTTGGCTACACCACCGAGGAGCTGCGCCTACTGCTCACCCCGCTTGCGCAGAGTGGGGAGGAGGCACTAGGCTCCATGGGCACCGACACGCCACTGGCTGTGCTCTCACACCGGCCACAGAACCTCTTTGCCTACTTCAAGCAGCTCTTTGCGCAGGTGACCAACCCCCCCATTGACCCGATCCGCGAGAGCATTGTCATGAGCCTCTGGGACTACATCGGCACGGATGGCTCTCTTCTGGACGATGCCCCAGAGAACGCACGGCAGATCAAGATCGCGACCCCGATCCTCTCCAACACCGAGCTGGAGAAGCTGCGTGTGCTCAGTGACGATGGCAACTCGATCCGGCTCTGGACAGCTCACGCGATCTTCCGCCCGGACAAGCCGCTGGGCGAGCTGGAGCGCGCCGTCGAGCGCCTCTGCCGTCAGGCGAGCGATGCCCTAGAGCGTGGCATTGGGGTAATCGTGCTTTCGGACCGTAAGATCTCACCCGAGTACGCCCCGATTCCGTCGCTGCTGGCTATCTCCGCGGTTCACCACCACTTGATTCGTGAAGGCACGCGCAATAAAGTGGCGCTGATTGTCGAGACAGGCGAGGCGCGCGAGGTTCATCATTTTGCGTGTTTAGTGGGCTTTGGAGCGAGCGCGATAAACCCATATCTTGTCTTTGAGACTCTCGATGATCTGGTTCTCAATGGTGTCTTAACCAGTGTGAACTTTAAGACTGCCAGCAAGAATGTGATCAAGGGCGTGAATAAGGGGCTCCTAAAAGTCATGTCCAAAATGGGGATCTCAACACTCCAGAGCTACCGGGGTGCACAGATCTTTGAGGCCATCGGGATCAACAGCGAAGTTATCCGGCGCTACTTCACCGGCACGGCAAGCCGCTTAGAGGGCGTGAACCTTGAGGACATCGAGCGCGAGGTACGCACCCTCCACGAGAGCGCCTTTCCCAAAGAGCAGACTGCCGGAGCGTTTGACCTGGAGCCGGGCGGCCAGTACCAGTGGCGGCGCTATGGCGAGAAGCACGCTATCAGTCCAGATATGGTGGAGAAGCTCCAGAAATCCGTTCGTGAAGGGCGCTACGACACGTTTGCGGAGTTCTCCAAAGCCGTTAATGAGAGCGCCGTTGAGGCGTCCACGCTTCGTGGCCTGATGAGCTTCCGAAAGCTTCTCCCACCCGTTCCGCTAGACGAAGTCGAGCCCGCCAAAGAGCTTGTGAAGCGCTTTGCCACAGGTGCGATGAGCCTAGGCTCGATCAGCCGCGAGAGCCATGAGGGCCTCGCAATTGCCATGAACCGCATGGGCGGAATGAGTAACACCGGTGAGGGCGGCGAGGATCCGGCACGCTACACCGACGAGCGCCGCAGTAAAATCAAGCAGGTCGCCAGTGGCCGCTTCGGAGTGACCACACACTATTTAGTGAACGCTGATGAGCTACAGATCAAGATGGCGCAGGGAGCAAAACCCGGCGAGGGCGGCCAGCTCATGGGGCATAAAGTGGACGAGTACATCGGCAGTATTCGCCGCTCGACCCCTGGTGTCACTTTAATCTCGCCACCGCCACACCATGATATCTACTCCATTGAAGATCTGGCGCAGCTCATCTTTGATCTAAAGAACGTGAACCCGGCGGCGCGAATCTCGGTAAAATTAGTGGCTGAAGTGGGCGTCGGCACGGTGGCTGCGGGCGTGGCTAAAGCGCACGCGGATCATATCCTTATCTCGGGCTACGACGGTGGCACGGGCGCATCGCCGCTGAGCTCCCTCAAGCACGCGGGAGTTCCCTGGGAGCTGGGCCTTGCCGAGACGCAGCAAGTGCTGGTGCGTAATGAGCTGCGGGGCCGCGTGCGTCTTCAGGCCGACGGTCAGCTCAAAACAGGCCGCGATGTGCTAGTCGCCGCGCTGCTCGGGGCCGAGGAGTTTGGCTTCTCCACCATGCCGCTGGTGGCGCAGGGCTGCATCATGATGCGTGTCTGCCATCTTGGCACTTGCCCGGTTGGAATTGCGACACAGGATCCGGCGCTTCGGGCGAAGTTCTCCGGCAAGCCCGAGCACGTGATCAACTACTTCTTCTTTGTCGCTGAGGAAGTGCGCCAGCTCATGGCAGAGCTGGGGGTACGGACCTTAGACGAACTAATTGGGCGCACGGAGTACTTAGAGACCAGCGAGGCTGTGCGCTACTGGAAGGCGCGCGGTGTGGATCTTTCCACGATTCTGGTAGGGACACCATTCGCGGGGGCGGGCGTGGCGACCCGAAAAGTGGAGGAGCAGGATCACGGGCTAACGGGCGCACTAGACTACAAGCTGATCGAGCAGGCGAAGGCCGCGCTAGAGGATGCCCGCCCAGTGCGCTTCACCATGCCGATCTTCAATCATAATCGCACCTGTGGGACGATGCTCTCGGGGGAAGTGGCCAAGCGCTACGGCGCGGCGGGGCTCCCGGACAATACGATCAAGATTGACTTTACCGGTTCAGCGGGGCAGAGCTTCGGGGCGTTTCTTGCGCCAGGAATGCAGCTCACGCTGGTCGGGGATGCCAATGACTATGTTGGCAAGGGAATGTCGGGGGGGCGGATTATTGTGCATCCGCCTCAAGAAACGACTTTTGAGGCGTCTGAGAATATCATCGCGGGCAACACGCTGCTCTACGGGGCAACCGGTGGCGAGGCCTACTTGACCGGGGCTGTCGGCGAGCGTTTCTGCGTGCGCAACTCCGGTGCCGTGGCGGTAGTCGAGGGCGTGGGCGACCACTGCTGCGAGTACATGACCGGCGGCATCACCGTGGTTCTGGGCCGCACGGGCCGCAACTTCGCGGCGGGAATGTCCGGCGGGATCGCGTTTGTGTACGATCTCAAGGGCGGTTTCCCCAAGCGCATCAACCAGGATCTTTCCGCAGGCTGTGGGCCGGTAACAGGCCACGATGTCGCACTGATCCGAGAGCTCTTCCCCACGAACCTACCGTCTATCTTGCGTGAGGCGGTTTCCGGCGACGATGCGGGGGTGCTTCGTGAGCTGATTGAGGCGCATGTGAAGCACACGGGCAGCAAGCGCGGCCAGGCGTTCTTGGATAACTGGGAAAATGAGCTACCCAAGTTCGTGAAAGTGATCTCGCCGGAGTACCAGCGCTTGCTCGCCAATCGCAAGGCCGCGCTTGACCTCAAGACGCTGGTATAATCCGCGCATGAGAAACACCTTACTTTTTTGCGCGGCTCTGGTCGCGCCCGCTCCGGTCTTTGCCCAGCAAGCCACGCAGCAGAAGACTCCTACCCGTGCGGAGGCGATTGCCGCTACCAATGACGCGGAAACGAAGCGTATTGAGGCACTGGTGAAAGGCGATATGGCCGCGCTCGAAGCGATGTGCACGAAGGACATGGTCTACACGCACTCTAGCGGGAAAGTGGACACCAAAGAAACACTGCTGGAGTCGCTGAAGACGGGCGCGACCAAGTACCTCGCCGTAGTGCTCTCCGAGAAGAAGCACCAGGTCTACGGCAATACCGTGATTGTCACAGGGATTGCTGAGGTAAAAGTCAAGTCGGGTGAGAACGAGGTGGCGTTTAAGGCACGCTTCACCGAAGTCTGGACACGGCAAAAGGGCGAGTGGAAGTTTGCTCTCTGGCAGACGACGCGCCTCCCCGAGACGAAGTAGTCCGCCCCGCGCCGTCGCCCAATAGAATTAGGCGTCGAGGTGGCGTTCCGCCGCAAAGCCCGTTCCGGGCTGGGGATTGGGTAGCCCGGCACGGGCTTTGCGGCACGCAGTGCCACTTAGACGCCCCATTTCATGGGGCGGAGGACGAGCGGCCATCAGGAGAAAGTCATGCGTGTTTTGTATGTTGGTGGTACGGGGATTATCTCGTCGGCCTGTGTGGAGGAGTCGGTACGGCAGGGGCAGGAGGTCTTTCTGCTAAATCGAGGCAGCTCTAAAAAGTACCTGCCGCCGCCAGGTGTGACAGTGATAACTGGGGATGTGAAGGGCGATCAAGGGGCGTTAAAGGCAGTGCTCGCGGCGAATGGGCCGTTTGATGCGGTGGCAGACTTTATCACATTTACCCCCGAGGACTTGGAATCGCGCCTCGCGCTGGTGGAGGGGCTCACGGAGCAGTTTGTTTTCGTCAGTTCCGCGAGCTGCTACCAGAAGCCACCAAAGTGTTATTTGATCACGGAAGAGACGCCTCTGGAGAACCCACACTGGCAGTACTCTAGAGATAAGATTGCGTGCGAGCAGCTTCTGCGTAACCAGAGCAAGCTGGACTACACGATCATTCGGCCCTCGCTGACCTATGGCCATGCGAACTTGCCGCTGGTCTTGAATAGCTGGGCACATCCCTGGACCGTTGTGGAGCGTCTGCTCACAGGCAAGCCCGTGATTGTCCCTGGCGATGGGACATCGCTGTGGACCAACACCTGGAACGGAGACTTCGCCAAGGGCTTTTCGAGTTTATTGGGGCGCCCCGATACCTATGGCGAGGCATTTCATATCACCAGTGATGAAGTACTCTGCTGGAACCAGCTCTTTCAGACCGTGGCGGACGCGCTGGGTGTGACACCGGATTTTGTCCATATTCCATCAGACTTTTGCATGGGCCTCTATCCGGATTGGGAGGGGACACTGATTGGGGACAAGGTCAACTCGGTGGTGCTGGACAATAGCAAGCTCAAGCGCTTCGTGCCCAGCTACAAAGCCGAGGTACTCTGGGCCGAGGGCGTACGCCGCTCACTGGAGTGGTTCAAAGCCGACCCAACCCGGCAGAGCACGGATCCCGAGGTGGACGCACGGCAGGACGCGGTAATCGCTGCGTTTCGGCGGTAGAGTAGGCAAAACCTCTCCCCCCTGCCCCCTCCCCCGGGCGCTCGCAAGCTCGCTGGGGAAGGGGGGAGCTAATCCCCTTGAATTCCCCTTTCCTAGTGAGGCACGAACGCCCGGGAGAGGGGGCAGGGGGAGAGGTTTCAGGAGAATATTGATGAAGTTGCTCAGTGTGTATCTGTCGGAGCTGCGGGCGATTCGAGCGACCGGGGCCGCTGTCGCAGAGACTTCTTTCTACCCCGCGCTGGTGAACTTGCTCAATGAGGTGGGCGGTACGCTGAAGCCGAAGGTGCGCTGCCACTCGCATGTGAGCAATACGGGCGCAGGGATTCCCGATGCGGGGCTGTTTGTGAGCGAGCAGTTTGCCAAGCAGGAGCACAACACGCCCCTTCCCAACGCTAAACCGGAGCGCGGGGTGATCGAGATCAAGGGCGTTAGAGCAGATTTAGAGACACTGGCACGCTCGGAGCAGGTGGCGAAGTATTTAGCACACTACGGCGTTGTACTGGTGACAAACTACCGGGCGTTTCAGGTGGTGGAAAAGGGATTAGGGGGCGAGGCGGTCTTAGGGGAACACTTTGAACTAGCCGACTCGGAGGGGGCGTTCTGGCAAAAGGCAGGGAGTGCGGTCTTAATCACCGACGGAGAAGAGGCGCGGTTTGTGGAGTTTTTGCGCCGGGCACTCTCGACTTGCGTTACGCTGACTCTGCCGTCAGAGGTGGCGTGGTATCTGGCATCGTTTGCACGGGAGGCGAAGTTTCGTATCGAGGCGGGGGACTCCTCAGGGCTGGAGCCGCTCAAGAAGACCTTTCAGGAGGCGCTGGGGCTGGCCTTTGAAGGCGAAAAAGGGGTGCGCTTCTTCCGTTCCACTCTGGTACAGACTCTGTTCTATGGAATTTTCTCGGCATGGGTGCTGTGGCATCGGGAGGAAGGAAGGCACGAGGGAGCACGCTTTGATTGGCACATGGCGGCGTACAAGCTGCATGTCCCGATTGTGCGGGATCTGTTCTACCAAGTGGCAAACCCCGCGCATCTGGACGCGCTGGGGCTGGGAACCGTGCTAGAGCGTGCAGCAGCGACCTTAAACCGTGTGGATCGCAAGGAGTTCTTTGAGCGCTTCGCGGCGGATAATGCAGTCCAATACTTCTACGAGCCGTTTCTGGAAGCCTTCGACCCGGAGCTTCGTCGGGAGCTCGGGGTCTGGTACACGCCGCGTGAGATCGTGGCGTATCAGGTGGCGCGGGTGGATGCCGTGTTAAAGTCCGAGCTGGGGATTGAACGCGGTCTCGCCGATGAGAGTGTCTTTATTCTCGATCCGTGCTGCGGAACGGGAGCCTATCTGGTGGAGGTGGTGAAGTTCCTCCATAAGTCCCTGGGCGGCGATGCGCTGGCGGCGGCGGAGCTGAAGAAATCTGTGCTTCCGCGTCTGTTCGGCTTCGAGATACTCCCTGCCCCGTTTGTCGTGGCGCATCTTCAGCTTGGTCTGCTCCTTCAGAGTCTGGGGGCGGGGCTGTCGGCGAGCAACAATGAGCGTATGGGCGTCTATCTGACCAATGCCCTTACCGGTTGGGAGCCGGGCGGTCTGCATCCGGCTCTGTCCATTCCAGGGTTTGCGGAGGAGCGCGATGCGGCGGAGCGGGTGAAGCAGCAGAAGCCCATTCTGGTGATTCTAGGAAACCCACCGTACAACGGCTACGCGGGTGTCGCGGTGGAAGAGGAACGGAGCCTTTCTAACGCTTATCGCACTGTCAAGAATGTCCCCGCGCCACAGGGTCAGGGCTTGAACGATCTCTATATCCGGTTCTTCCGTATGGCTGAGAAGCGTATCGTCGAGACAGGCGGGCAGGGGGTGGTTTGTTATATTTCTAACTACTCCTGGCTAGAGGGTTTGTCGTTTACCGGGATGCGGGAGCGTTACGCAGAGGTTTTCGATACGATCTGGGTAGATAATCTGCATGGTGACCGTATTATTTCAGAGTATGCTCCTGATGGTCGAACCAGCGAGACTGTCTTTGCCATGCAAGGTTCGTCGGTGGGGATCAAAGTTGGTACGTCTATCACGTTGATGGTAAAGCGCCCTGATTCTTCCACAGAGCCGACAGAAAAAACTGCTACTATTTACTACAAAGACTGGGACGATGCCAGAGCCGCCGAACGCCGTCAAGCCTTACTTAATAGTGTTGCGTCAGAAGATCATCAAAAACAGTACACTGCTCTGACACTTATTCCCAAACTGGGCTTGCCATTCAAACCCCGTGAAATGGCAGCAGGTTATCTTGAATGGAAAAAACTTCCCGAACTCTTTCCTACGTCGTTTCCTGGTGTCAAAACAAGTCGTGATGATGTGCTTGTGGAAATTGATCTTGAACGCCTAAAATCCCGTATGGAATCGTACTTTGACCCAACTATTAGCGATGAAACCATGCGAACGATTTCTCCCGGCTCGATGAGTGGATCAGGTAGCTTTAACGCAACAGAAACAAGAAAGCAATTACAAGCACTTGGGATTGAAAAATGTAAGTTTGTAAAATATCTTTATCGGCCATTTGATGTAAGATATTTATTTTGGGAAGGTAAAACAAAATTACTTGATCGCAGTAGATCAGATTATTTTTCACATATTACAGGAAATAATCAGTTTATTGTTGTTACACAACGCCCTCGAAAGAATTACTATGCTCCCTCCATCAGTACAACATTAGTGGATATGGTTATTGCCGATCCCGCCGCAAGTGCATTTCCAATTCGTTTGAAAGCGACAAGTCTCGAAAATGATCGACTTGAAGACGGAACACGTTACAATTTCTCCGACTTCGCACGAACCTACCTCCAAACTCTCGACGCTTCCCCCGACGATCTTTTTTACCACACCCTAGCTGTCCTCCACTCCCCTACCTACCGCACGGAAAACGCCGGAGCGCTGCGCCAAGACTGGCCGCGTGTTCCGCTGCCTTCTACCAAAAACACACTAGAGCAGAGCGCGGCACTAGGACGACGCGTGGCGGCGCTGCTTGACCCGGAGCAGAGGGTATCTGGTGTGACAACTGCTCCCCTTGAAACGCACTTTGCCACTCTTGCAATGATGGCGACCACCGATGGTACACATCTCAACCCCGAGTCAGGTGATTTGGAACTGACAGCGGGATGGGGACATGGAACTGTGGTGGTGATGCCAGGAAAGGGACGCTCTATCGCACGGGAGTATGACGCTGGAGAGCGACAGCCCTTCACTGATGAGCAGAGAGCACTCTTAGGACAGAAGACCTACGACATCTATCTTAATGACCGAGCGTACTGGCGCAATGTCCCGGCGAATGTCTGGGCCTACACCCTGGGAGGGTACACGGTGCTCAAAAAATGGCTCTCCTACCGGGAAAAGGGTATACTTCAGCGTGGGCTTACCGTAGAAGAGGCACGCTATGTCAGCACAATGGTACGAAGAATCGCTGCACTGCTGCTACTGACACCGGAGCTAGACAGAAATTATGGGGAAGCCTACCCCCTAACCCCCGCCTGGCGGGGGGACAATAAGGAATAATTCCGCATATCTCCCCCGTCGGACGGGGGCCGGGGGGTAATCCAAATTAAACACAAATCCAACGGAGAATCTTATGTCAACAGTCAAAATGAATGAGTTTGTACTCGTGGCGCAGCGTATGCAACGAGTAGATGATGTCCGTCCTGCAACGGATGTATTCAAGTTGCCCACAATGATTCGTACCGCACTAGACGAGCGCCTTGCTGAAGTGCTTTCTTTCGACTCGCAACAGCAGAGTGTAGGAGCTATACGCACACGCAGTGTCACACAGCGACGGGAAGCAATTGCAAATCTTGGTGAGTATCTACGTGATGGGTTCCGGTTTATTCAGGGAGTGCCACGCTACGAGATTTCAGAACCAGATAGAGAAGCCGCGCTCACTGCTTACGGCTGGCAAGGCAAGCAAATGGGCGAGCTAAAGACAGACTCCCGTGTGCTTTCTCTGGCGCGGCAAGCGATTTCCCTTTCCGCCACACTTCAACCTGTGAATGGACGTTACCCTGTCGCTTTGCTCACTCTGATTCAAGGGGAGCTAGATGCCATTGCCGCTTCGGAGGGAACTGTAGGAGTGGGTGGGCGGCAGCAGGCCACACGGAGCCGGGACGAGGCACAGAAACTGCTTCAGAAAGTGATTGCGAGGGTGCGTTTTTACTACAGCGCCATGTCCGATGACACCGACACCACCGCCGAGCTTGCGAAACTGGGTTTGCAACCGCGAAGGATCAACCATCAAAGGCGGCTCAAGAGTGAGCCCGTGGTGGAGGAAGTAGCCCCCTAACCCCCGCCCGGCGGGGGGACAGTAAGGAAGAGTAATTCAACCTCCCCCGGCTCGCTAAAAGCTCGCCACCCCCTCCGGCTCCGCGAAGGGGGGCGTAGAGAGGATGCAACCAACACCACGCTCTACCCTCTTCGCGAAGCCGGAGAGGGTCGCCGTCTCAGCGGCGGGGAGAGGCTAGAAGCCGGGGGAGATGGCCCCGCCTAGTCGCCCTTTTCGGAGCGCTTGCGCAGCTTGAAGTTTAGTTCGCGCTTACGCATTCGGACGTTCTTAGGCGTCACTTCCATTAATTCATCCGGGCCGATGTACTCTAAACACCGATCCAGGTTCATGTCCGTGGGCGGAGTCAGACGCACCGAGATATCACTGTTAGACGCCCGCATGTTGGTGAGCGGCTTGAGCTTAGTCACCGACATCACCAGATCGCCCTCGCGCTGGTGGCGACCCACGATCATGCCCTCATAGACTTCGATGCCCGGCCCAATGAAGATCTCTCCGCGGATTTCCGCGTTGGTCAGTCCGAAGTTCGTGGTCATCCCAGACTCATTGGCGATCAGGCTGCCCTGTGAGCGGTGCGGAACCGGTCCGGCCCAAGGCAGATAGCCCTCCAGAAGCGCGGACATGATTCCTGTGCCCCGGGTGAGGGTTAAGAAGCGTGAGCGGAAGCCCAGGAGGCCACGGGTAGGGATCACAATCTCCAGGCGCGTGTCGCCCCGGTCGGACTGCTGCATGTTCATCAGCACCCCACGGCGCTCGCCCAGGGCTTGGACAATCGCACCGGAGTACTCCTCCTGGAGCGAGATGAAGACGCGCTCAAAGGGCTCCAGCTTCTCGCCATTCTCCCCGACACGGGTAATAACCTCGGGCATAGAGACTTGTAGCTCGTAGCCCTCACGTCGCATAGTCTCGATCAGCACGGCTAAGTGAAGCTCGCCGCGCCCATAGACAATAAAGCTATCCGGAGTCTCGCTCTCCTCAACCTTGAGGCTCACGTTGGTCTCAAGCTCTTTGTAGAGGCGCTCGCGTAGCTTGCGGCTAGTGGAGAACTGCCCCTCACGACCCGCGAGCGGCGATGTATTCACGCCAAAAGTCATCTGGAGAGTGGGCTCGTCCACGGTAGGCGGCGGGATCTGCTGGGGATTGTCACCTGAGGCAATTGTCTCCCCAATCGTGATCTCCGGCAGGCCCGTGATGGCGATAATATCCCCCGCAAAGGCCGCTTCCACCGGGATGCGCTTCATGCCCTCGTAGACAAAGACACTCTGGAGCTTGGTGGTGTAGCGTGAGCCATCGCGCCGGAAAACCGTCACGGGCTGGTTGGGGCGCAGTGTTCCTGCAAACAGTTTCCCGATTCCCAGACGGCCCAGATACGGATCGCCATCAATGGTGGAGATCATCGCCTGCGTCGGATCGTCTTTGGTTCCGTAAACCTTCGGCTCGGGAACGGTGGCAAGAACTGTGTCGAAGAGCGGCTGGAGATCTACCGCATCGGCGTAGTCCTCGTTGAGCGACGAGCGGCCATCGAGTGCGGTAGCATAGACTACTGGGAAATCTAACTGCTCATCGGTAGCGCCCAGCGCATGGAACAGATCGAAGGTCTCGTTGACCACCCAATCTGGGCGGGCATCGGGGCGGTCCATCTTGTTGATCACCACAATGGCTTTGTGTCCGGCGGCGAGCGCCTTCTCTAAAACAAAGCGGGTCTGTGGCATCGGGCCGTCTACAGCGTCTACCAAAAGCAACACGCCATCCACGACGAGCAATACGCGCTCGACTTCTCCGCCAAAGTCCGCGTGACCGGGCGTGTCCACCACATTGATCTTGTGGCCCTTATAGACCAGCGCGGTGTGCTTGGAGGTAATGGTAATCCCACGCTCGCGTTCCTGGTCCATGCGGTCCATCACCCGCTCGGCGACTTCCTGGTTCTCGCGGAATACTCCGCCCTGCTTGAGCATCCCGTCAAGAAGGGTCGTTTTTCCGTGGTCAACGTGAGCGATAATGGCAATATTTCTGAGCATAGCTTAACAACCTGACATGAAAATACCTCCGCGGGCGCAAGCCATAGCGCGGAGGCAACTTCTGATTATATCATGTGCAATGAGAACTCTGCCTTAGAAATTTCCACCTTGGCTTCGGTACCACGAGCCATCGCCTGGATCGGCCCCTCCTGCGGGTGGGGGAGCACCATAG
>JANNDD010000115.1:0-3255 GCA_031387365.1 Armatimonas sp.
GCTGTTTTTAAAATTTCATTTCTTTACTTTACACCTCTTCCATCTACTGGTTCATTTATAACCATTAGCCATTTATCTTCCTTCTCTCTCCCATCCTGGGACATCCACTGAAAACGTGGGATCTCATCTCCTAGTCTAGTAGGGTTTTTGTGATCGATTTGTGATCGCACGGGCAGGAGTTTTTGCCACGTATGAAGTACTCTCTTCCTGTGACCTCACCTAATGCTTCCCACCCTCAGATTGCGGTCTCCTTGTTCGGCAGTGTCTCGCTAAGCATTAATGAGGAAGAGAAGGCGGTTCTACTGCAAGCGCCGACCTGTGCACTCCTGGCGCTTCTTGTACTGGAAGGGACAAGCCTATCTCAGGATCGGCTAAGTAGGATGATCTGGCCGGAGTATCCCGACGATGACGAGGGGGATACCCGGCGCAGGAATAACTTCCGGCGGCACTGGATGCTCCTGCGGCGTGCCTTTGGGCCAGAGGCGGAAGCGGCACTCCTCAAGACCCGGCGCGATGTGCGCCTAGATCCCCAGCTCTGCCAGACGGATATGGGGGAGTTTCAGAGCGCGGCGCAAAAGGGGTTGCGTGGGGAGCTAGGTGCACTGGAGCAGGCGAGTGCTCTGGCTGAAAAAGGGACACTCCTGCCAGTCTGGGAAGCGCCTTGGATAGAGGCACATCGAGTGGCCCTTGCCAAGGAATCCACGGCGGTCTGGCTGGCACTGCTGGATGCCTGGGAGCAAGCAGGGCGCTTGCAAGAGGCGCTCACCTTGCTGGAGCGTAGGCGTGTGACGCACCCGGAAGACGAGCGGTTTCTGCGCCGCTGGTGGTTGGTTCTGCTCCAGAGCGGTAACGAGGCAACGGTGAAGGAGGAGGTTCAGAAGTTTTTGCGCTCGGGCACAAGCGAGCCAGAAACCCGAGCCTTGGCGGAGCGGCTTGCGCGCGAGCTGGAGCCGCCTCCCGCCCAGCAAGAGCCGCTCCACTGCCTGCCACTTCCCACCACTCGCACGCGCTTGCTGGGACGAGAGGGCGTGCTAACCCTGCTTCGTGTGCTCTTGCCAGGCACGCGGGTTATCACGCTCCATGGCCCCGGTGGTGTGGGCAAGACCCGGCTCGCACTGGAGGCCGCGCCTCAGAACGCATCGCGGTTTCGAGACGGGGCAGCATTTCTCGATCTGACACGCTTGCTTCCCGGTGCCCGCCCCTATACCTTCCACGCCGAGCTCGGTCGTGCCATCGGGCTGGAGTCCGCGTCGGAGACCAGCCTGTATGCGGCGCTCCGGCACCGCGAGCTGCTCCTGGTTCTGGACAATGCGGAGCACGTGCGGGAGCTCACACGGCAGGTACTGAGCGAGCTACTGTCTCACTGCCCCGCCCTCCATCTTCTCCTCACCAGCCGCGAGCCGTTGCGCCTCGCAGGCGAGCGCCTCATCCCCCTCACCGCACTCCCTGCCGAAGAAGCTCTCTCGCTCTTCTGGGAGCGTGCCCCCCTTGCTCAGATTCCGCAAACCACGGCGGAGCAGGCTGCCGCCGCGGCGATCTGTGCTCGGCTGGAGGGGCTCCCTCTCGGCATCGAGCTCGCCGCGGCCTCGCTGGAGCGCTTTGAGGGACTGACCGCACTCGCTGAGGAGCTCGCACACTCGTTTCGCTCCCTGGCCAGCACCACAGACGATCCCTTGCTCCCACCACGTGCCCATACCCTCACAGCAACAATCCGCTGGAGCGAGGCACTGCGCACCGAAAAGGAGCGGACTCTCTTCCGCACCCTCGCGGTCTTTGCCGGTGGTGCTAGCCTGGCCCCCCTTGCTGCCATCGTCGGTTGGGACGAGCCACAAACCCAGCAGTGCGCGGAGTCTCTGGTCGCCGCCTCGCTCCTCCAGTCCGAGGAGCCCACACGCTGGCGGCTGGCGGAGCCCCTACGCGAGTATGCCTGGGATCGGCTTGAGGAGGCACACGCAACCCGCAAAATCCAGCAAGCACACGCCACCTGGTTTCTGGGCTTTGTGGAAGAGACACCGCCCCGGGAGCGCGTGGAGCAGGAGCGAGCGAACTTGGAGCGGGTTCAAGCGTTTCTCTTGGAGACCCAGCAAGCAGAGCGGGCCCACCGCCTCGGTGCAGCCCTCTGGCGCTTCTGGTACCAGTATGGCAACCTGATCGCGGGCCATGCCTACCTGAAAGCGGCTCTTTCCCTTGGGACGGGCACCAACACCCCCGCACGCCGTGAAGCACTGCTCGGGGCGGCGAACCTAGCCTACGCCCTGCGGGAACCCACGGAGAGCGCATCCCCAGCTCAGGAAGCTCTGGAGGCAAGCCGCACCGCAGGCGATGGTGTGCGCGAGGCACGTGCTCTGGGAAGTCTTGGGCTCACAGCACTGAGTGCAAAAGAGTTTGTCGCGGCTCGGTCGTACTTCTTGAAGGCAGAGGAGCGCTTCGCCGCGCTGGGGGATCTGCGCGGGGTTCGCCGAACACGCGATAACCTCGCCCTCACCGCCACAGAGTCGGGTGATCTTGAGGAAGCTCTTCGGCTCAGCGCACTAAGCCTCCCCGGGCTACGCGAAGAAGGTCCCAGCGGCACCCTGCTCGTTGCCCTCAACAACGCCGCTCACCTTCACCTCCAGCGTCAGGAAGACTCAGAGGCACTCGCTTATCTACAAGAGGCACTCCCCCTTGCCCTGGAGCTGAGGCAGTGGCGTGGGCTGCTCCAGTCGCTCATGGCGGTCGTCACTTGGACGGAGCGCCAGAAGGACTTCGTGCGGTGCGCCCCGCTCATCGGGGCGATTGCTGCCCTCCGCCAGCAGCACAGCCAGCCCACGCCCCAGGATGCCAAGAAGGGGTACGACGCGCTGGCGCAGCGGGTGGAGGAAGCTCTGGGAACGGAGCGTTTTGCCGTCTTGCAAACAGAAGGCGCTCGTCTTCCTCTCCCCGAGCTTATCGCCCTGGCAATGCACAAAACATATTCTCATGCCTTCTAGCCAAGCGTAAAAATTCTTTTTGGTGCGGTGTCGCAAAAGATAGCCTCCCTTGCATTAGGGGGCATGCGAACGAAAACAAACCCCCTCATCGTCCTCGCGGTGGCTGCTCTCAGCGCCCCGCTCTTCTCCCTCCCGGTGCACGGGACCGTCCCACGGGCAGCGGCAGTGGTTCCCCTCCCCCCTCCTGCCTGGACGGTCTATGTCCTGGTCGGGGGCGTTCCCGTGGATGTCACCGACTCGGCCAGCCATGGGGAAGGCCACGTCTACCTAGACGGGGTACTGCTGG
>JANNDD010000118.1:0-3189 GCA_031387365.1 Armatimonas sp.
CATGGCACTGTCTCTGGAGGGCGTAGACGATTCGGTGGTGATTGAGCGGATTCAGCACCTGAAGCACCATCCTGACTGGGATGAGCGCATCTGTCGCTTTATTGCCAGCCAGCCTCCCGAGCGTGCCGCCTTTCTGGTGCGCGAAGCAATCCTAAAGCCCGAGTCTCCGTCTGAGAAATGGCTCTTTCGAGATGTGCGGCTGGCAAGCCGGTGCCTCAAGGACTTTTTGCCAACGCCAGAGATAAGCCTGCTGCGCGATGAGCTTGGCCTTCGATTACTTCCCCTCGTGCTAGATATGGGTAATGGTAGAAATCTTCACTATTGTAGCGGCTTGCGAGAGCTTGTTTGGGAGGTGCTTCCCGAACTGAAGTCCGAGGCGGTTGGCACGGCTTTAGTGTTGCAGTGTGAGACAGCGAGTAAATACTCTGGCATCTATCTCAACGCGGCTAGAGCACTGGCAAAACTAGGAGACAAGCGCGGTGTTGTAGCTCTAATTGCTCTTTGTCAGGAAAAAGGTGAGGAGAACAATGTCTATCGTTATGATGCTACGGAAACACTTGGTGATCTTGGAGTTGTAAGCCAAGATGTGATTTCGACGCTGATTGAGCGGTGCCTTGATAGAGATGAAAATATTAATGTCCGTAATTATGCGATGAAAGGGCTTGGGAAACTGGGAGTGACAAGTCCCGAAGTGGTTGATGTCTTGATAGAGTTGTGTGAATCAGAGGAGAAATATGAAAAGGTTGAGCCGATGCACGCTCTGGCGAAGCTGGGGGATGAACGCAGTGTTGCAGCGCTGATTGCACTTTGCGAGGGGGAGACATCGCTGGCTTCGCTTTGGCATGGGACGACCCGAGGTCGCTATACTTTTGACGAGATGGAAGAAGTCACGGAAGAAGCAAGCAATCGTTATGCTGCGGCAGAGCTTCTGGGAAAACTTGGAGAGGCGCATGGAATTGCTGAGCTAGTCGCACTCTGTCAAGATGGAGAGGTGCGTGTGAATATTCGCATTAATGCCGCCGAAGTGCTGGCGCTACGGGGCGACAAGCGTGGGGGGGACACTCTGGTGGAGCTATGCCATCACCCCGATAGAGATTTTCGCCT
This sequence comes from Armatimonas sp., assembly GCA_031387365.1. Lineage (GTDB taxonomy): Bacteria > Armatimonadota > Armatimonadia > Armatimonadales > Armatimonadaceae > Armatimonas. The sequence goes on from JANNDD010000118.1 coordinate 1,105, forward strand.
TGTCGCTGCCAAGTCACTCGCCAAACTAGGGAATGCACGAGGAATCGAAACACTCGTTGCCCTGAGTAGCTTTGTTAGGGAAGGAGCGTGAGCTTTTATGTTTGCCTTCATTCGTGATGTTCGTTGTGAGGCTGCTGAGGCACTGGGAAAACTTGGCGACGAGCGCGGTATTGCGGCTCTGCTTGCCCTCTGCTGGGATAAAGATACGATGGTTCGTAAAGATGCCATAATATCTCTGGGATTGCTCGGGGATGAACAAGAGGCTCCTCCATTTGGTATACCCCCAGTTTCGTGTCCTTACTCAAGCAGTGAGGCACTGCGAAACCTGGATGACATAATCCAACACATTCTTACGATTTTGATTCGTATCGGGCAAAACAGGGTTGAAGAGACATCTATTCGTTGCATCGCTCTTGCCGTTCTGGGAAGCATTGGAGAGGCACACCCGATGGTGTTGGCGGCTCTGAAGTCTCTCCTTACAGATGAGGAAGAAGGCGTTCGGCGTGTCGCGTCTTGGGTACTAGGCAAACTCGGTGCAGCAGATGAAGCGATACTGGAGAGTCTCTATCAGGAATTAGAGAGTGGGAGGCGGAGTGACAGTGGGGACTGGCTTGCGCTTTCGGCATCAGCGGCAGCCTTGCGGACTCGCGAAGTTGAGGCGTGGGCACAAGAGCATATAGGGTGTGATGGTTAGCTCCGAAGACCGCAATGTAGTGAGGTAAAATACCGTTATGGACAAGACGTTACAATCCGAGGGCCAGGCGCTTCATGCACGGTCAGCCCAGGGTGAGCTATTGATGCCACTGGAACAAGAGCGCTTGGATGCCTACTATGCAATGATGGAGGCAGTGGAGGCAGCCCTTCTCGACCCAGCCTTTGAGCGTATGGATCGAGAACAAGCCGTGATGCAAGAGCACCTGCGGGAGCTAAGCGCCCTTGTGGCTCGGGAAGAGCAGCACCTGAGACGGCTACGTGAGCTACAAGCAGAGCGGCGAGCACTGAACTCGGAACGAAAACGCTTGTTGGCCGCTTGACTCAATGCGACGTCCCCTGAAAGATCAGCTCCGCCAGCTCTATGGATTTCGCTCCTCAGAACCTTCCTAGCGCCCCGCAGATCGAGACGCTCTGTTAGTGGGGTAACGGCGGGTACACGGGGGAAGCTAGAACGCGCTCACAATCAGCACGACCACGGGGGCGGTGAACAGAAGGCTGTCGAAGCGGTCTAGGATTCCGCCGTGGCCGGGCAGAAGCGAGCCGAAGTCCTTGACGCCGATCTCCCGCTTCAGGGCTGACTTGAAGAGGTCACCGAGCGGCCCCAGGAGCCCGGCAAGGGCTCCGACGGTGAGGCCGAACGTGACCGAGCCCAGCAGTAACGAGCCGATACCACTGCCGAGGACCAGGCTTGCCACCATCCCCCCAACAAGCCCCTCCGTGGTTTTCTTCGGCGAGATACCCTCAGCCAGCTTATGGCGACCCAGGGTACGACCCACAAAAAATGCCCCACTGTCCGCTGCGATCGTGCAACTTGCGGTGAGGAGCACGAGGCACGCGCCGGGATCGAGTGAGGGCCAGTAACCAACGGAGCCGCTCCAGGGGCAGATGCGTAGCAGCGCGATCCCGCCAAACAGCGAGACGTAGGCCGCGCAGAGCAGACCATAGGCCATGTTTCTACCCGTGTGAATCTCCGGGGTATGCGACGCGCTACCCGTTTCCGCAAGGCTCGCCACGACCAGGCCACAGGCGAGAACCAGCAAGAGGGAGAGCGGGATAGAGGGCAGAGTCCCCCCTAGAGCCGGACGTAGCAAGAAAACCACTCCGGGCACCAGAGCGCCCAGTAGAGAGAGAAAACGATTGGGATGAATCCCGCACTGACCGTAGGCGCGCTGGAGCTCGGAGCGACCAATGAGTGCGAGAAGCATCGTGAACACGGTGAAGGGGCGCGCTCCCCACAGACAGAGGGAATCAGTGCCTTGTACCCGGGGATGTAGCCGTCAAAGAGCACTATTTGGTTGAGGCCGCTGGCGAGGACAACAACATCTATGGGGCAGTTGATATTGGTACTTACGGGCATGACCTTCCCCTGGC
>JANNDD010000137.1:0-1917 GCA_031387365.1 Armatimonas sp.
CGGTGCGCTCCGCGATTGTGTCCTCTACCACGCCTAAATCAGTTAGAGCAATCGTGCGATCCGCTGAGCTACTCTTACCGCCAAAGCTCAGGCGCAGACCGCGCAGCTCATCGGCACTGGCAAACTCACCAATCACGCGCACGGAGTAGTCACGGTTGCCCTCCGTCACGCGCCCTGAGGGGACATTGAGGTTCTGGGCTTTGATCGCGGAGGCGACCTCGGTAACCGTCAGGCCGTAGGCATCTAAGCGGTTCTTATTCAGGCTCACACGCAGCTCACGCCGGTCGCCGCCCGTCACAATCACCGACGATACCCCGGAGACCTGCCCGAGCTGATCTTTCACCACGCGGTCTGCCAGATCACGGATCTCTTTATTGCTGCGCCCACTCTTGGAGCGCATCGCCATGTAGAGAATCGGAGCGGCGCTGGTATTGGCCTTCTGGATCGTCGGAGCATCCACTTCACGAGGCAAGCGGGCACGGATGGCATCCACCTTGCCCCGCACATCGGCAGCGGCAACATCAGCATTTACACTGAGCAGAAACTCAATGGCCACCACAGAAACCCCCTGCTGACTGGTACTCGTGACATTTTTGACACCATTGACCGAGCCGACCGCATCCTCAATAGGCTTGGTGACAAGTGTCTCGATCTCTCCAGGTCCCGCGCCCGGATAGACCGTGCTGACACTCACAAAGGGGAACTCGACACGCGGGTCTTGCTCCGCGGGCATCTTAAAGAAGCCCTGCAGGCCCATCACCAGTAGCGCCCCGATCAGCATGAGAATCGCGACGGGACGTTTAATCGAGAGGTTTGTCAGCCACATAGTTATTTCTCCACCACATCCGTGATCACACGGATCGTAGCCCCATCCCGTAGGGAGTTCTGCCCAACAACAATCACTTGCTCACCCACCCGCACGCCACGGCGAATCTCCACCGTTTCTGCGGTTGTCACTCCGAGGGTCACTTTGCGCTGCTCGGCAACATTTGCGTTTGCAATAAAAACAGCGAACTCCCCCTCCTCGCTCTTGACCAGCGCGTCTTTGGCGGCAAGCACTCCGCGCCGTTTTTCGAGCACCACGCTGCCCCGTGCAAACATCCCAGGCCGTAGCATGCGAGCCGTGTTCGGCACCGCGATCCGCACCACAAAGTTCCGACTAGAGGTGCTCCCGGTCGGGTAGAGCTTGGCGACTTGACCTGCAAAAGCTCGGCCCGGTAATGCGTCCACGGCCACCGTGACCGGCATCCCTAGGGTCACCTGTGCGATCTCCGTCTCGGGAACCTGCGCCTCAAAGAAGACGGTGTCTAGCGCCACAATAGTCAAGAGAGAGCCACTGGGCCCGGCAAGCTGCCCAACCTCGGCGCTTCGTTTGGAGACGATCCCCTCCAGTGAGGAGAAAATCTTCGTATTGGAGACTTGCTGCTGCGCGGAAGCCAGCCCGGCGCGTGCCTGAGCAAGCTGCGCTTGCGCGGAAGCCAGCCCGGCCTGTGCCTGCCCGAGCGCCGCCTTCGCCTGGCTCACTCCGGCCTGCGCCGCCTTGATATCGTCCGTGCGGACATCCACTTGCTGCGTGTTAGACGTTGCCAGCTTCAGCCCCCACTCCGCACGGGCAACGGCGGTCTGAGCCTGGCGCACGGACTCATCGCGCCCCCCGATCTGAGCCAGCTCTAACTGCGACTTGGCCGAGTCGAGCGTGGCTTTGGCGACGCGCTCTTGATTGATGTACTGATCCAGCGTGATCTGGGCCGCGGCTCCCTCTTTCACCAGAATTGCGTAGCGCTTTCGATCACTGGCGGCGCGCTCGTAGTTGGCCTGCGCCTGTGCGACGGCGTTCTCGGCGACCGCGACCTCCTGGGTGCGCTGAGGCTTTTTGGCGATCTCAAGCTGCGCCTTTGCCGATGCAAGCTGCTGCTC
>JANNDD010000176.1:0-4088 GCA_031387365.1 Armatimonas sp.
GGCGGACGCGGGCGCGGCGCGGCTGGGTGTCCCGGCATTTTATGATGTCGAGCAGATGCTGGCCGCGCTCCAGCCCGATATCGTGAGTGTGGCGACGGGCGGCTACGAGTACGGTAGCGACCACTACGCACCGACCATGCAAGCGCTGGCGGCGGGCTGCCATGTGCTCGGTGAGAAGCCCATCTCCAACACGATCTCCGAGGCGGAGGAGATGGTGGCGCTGGCCAAAGAAAAGCATCTTTGCTACGGCATCAACCTGAACCATCGGTTTACCCCGGCGGCGCGGATTGCGAAAAGATGGCAAGACGAGGGGAAGCTGGGGCACCTGCTCTTTGTAAATATGAGCATGTGGATCATGAACCCCACGGAGGGCTCACCGTACTTTCAGATCAAGGCGTTGCACCCACACACCGTGGATGTGATGCGGCACTTCTGTGGCGATATCGAGAAAGTGCAGTGCTTTGCGACTATCGCGCCGGGTCGAAAAATCTGGACCACGGCACACTTCTCGATGCAGTTTAAAAACGGCGTGGTCGGTGGGCTCACCGGCTCCTATGACATTGAGCGCGGCCACCCGATGGAGCGGTGCGAGGTGGCCGGAACCGGCGGGCGCTTTGTGATTGATGACATGTATCGGGAAGCGACCCTCTATCAGGCGGGGAACTTAGAGAAAACGGTCTACACGAACCCGCTCTTCGGCGGCTTCGAGCGCTTCGAGGACACGTTCAAGGATCGCATACATACATTTGTGCGGGAGGTAGACGAAGGCATCTCACCGGCACTTCTTGATGGCTCCGGTGCGGATGGCCTCGCGGCGCAGCGCGTCTTACAAGCGGCCATTGAGTCGCTCAACACAGGAACGGTGGTGACGGTGTAACCTCACCCCCAGCCCCCTCCCCCGGGCGCTCATTCTTCGCTGGGGAAGGGGGAGTAAAAAGCTCCTTTCCCAGTGAGGTACGAACGCCCGGGAGAGGGGTTGGGGAGAGGTTGGATTGAAGGCAAGGATATGACTATGAAACTTGGCGCGAATTCGGTTTTATTTGGCGGTTTCTCGATGCGTGAGGCGTTCGAGCAGATCGCGCGGGCTGGCTACGAGGGCATCGAGCTCTCCGCCATTGACGGCATGAGCCAGCACCTCGTGCTGGACCGCTGGCAGGACGTGGCGGCAGAGATCAAGGCACTCTCCACGGAGTTCGGGCTGGAGCTATTGGCCATGGAGCAGCCGTCGCAGGATGCCGCGAAGATGGAGAAGGCGTTTCAGGCCGCCGTGGAGATCGGGATTCCGATTGTCAACTGTGGCCCCGGCGGCAAGACCGGCGATGAGGAGAGCCTCCAGAAGTCCATTGACTCACTGGGCGCGCTCGCGACGATGGCAGAGAAGTACGGCGTGACGCTGTGTGTGAAAGCTCATGTCGGCGCGGCGATCTGGAACACTCCCACGACGCTCCAGCTGATGGAGGCGATTACGTCGCCCGCGTTTGGCATTGACATGGACCCGTCGCATATTCATCGTGGGCAGGAAAATCCCGTCGAGGCAATTAGCGCCGTGATCTCCCGCGTGAAGCATGTCCATATCCGCGACTGCAAAGGCCGCCAGCAGAACCCCGGCAAGCCAGAGATGCAGGCCAACGGCCGCGGCGACATTGATCTGCTGGGCTACATCCGTGTGCTCCATGAGAGCGGCTACACCGGCCCGGTTGACCTGGAAGTGATCGGGGCGAAAGAGTACAGCCTTGTGCAGTGCGCCATCATCGCCGCCGAGGCCCGTGGCCACATGCAGGCTTGCCTGCAAGCGTGTGGGGCGAGATAGCCAGCCCCCCACTCCCCGTCCGACGGGGGGGAGGGGGGAGTCCCCCCGCTGGGCGGGGGTTAGGGGGTAGTTTATGAACATTGTCTTTATTGCACTCGACACCCAGCGTGCCGACCACCTCGGCTGCTACGGCTACGAAAAAAACACGTCACCGATTATTGACGCCCTTGCCGCGCAGGGCGTGGTCTTTGAGCGCTGCTACGCACCCAATATACCGACGCACCCGTCGTTTACCACCATGCTCACCGGCAAAGAGGCGATTACGCACAATATTGTGAACATCGGCGGACGTGTCCCGATTGAGCCGGGTGTGAAGCTTCTGCCGGAGATCCTCAAAGAGCACGGCTGGAATACGGCGGCCATTGATACGATGGGACGGCACTTTAACCGCGGCTTCGACACCTACATCTCGCCGCAGTGGGATCGCTCTGACCCACTGACCCTGCGCCGCGCGGAGCACATCACGGACGCCGCCCTGCCGGTTTTGGAGCAGCTCAAGGCGGATAAAGCGACGCCGTTTTTCTTATTCCTCCACTACTGGGACCCGCACACGCCGTATCTGCCCCCTGCGGACTTCCGCACGATGTTCTACCCTGAGGGCCGCGATCCCTACGATGTGAACAACCACTCAATGGACAAGGCCTGGAACGACGAAATGTTCCAGTGGTACTTTCATGATTGGATGCCCGGAGTCACCGACAGCACCTATGTCAACGCGCTCTTTGACGCGGAGACCGCCTACATGGACTGGCAGCTTCGACGGCTTTTCGCGGCGCTGGAGCCGGTCAAGGACGACACTCTGATCGTGATTACCGCCGACCATGGGGAGATTCTCGATGAGCAGCTGGGCTTCTACGATCACCATGGTTTGTACGAGGGCAATGTCCATATCCCCCTCATTCTGATCTGGCCCGGCAAGCTCCCGGCGGGCAAGCGTGTCTCGGGCTTTGTGCAGAACTTAGATTACTTACCCACATTCTTTGAGCTGGCAGGCATCCCCGACACCGAGAAGCTCGAAGGCAAGAGCCTGCTGCCCTGCATCTTTGGGGAGCGCGACGGCAACTACGAGGAGCTTTTCTTGAGTGAAGCCACGTGGGAGGTGAAGCGCGCGTACCGTAACAATAAGTGGAAGTTCATTCACTCGTTCGAGCCGGACCCGCACAATCGTCCGCTACAAGAGCTCTTTGACCTAGAGGACGACCCCACCGAGCAGAACAATATCGCGGAGCAACACCCGGAGATCGTTGCGGAGCTAAAAGCGCGGCTTGATGCGTGGGTGACAAAAAGATTGGCCGAGACGGGCCGCACCGAGGACCCGGTTCCCGCGCAGGGACGCTGTGGGAGCAAGATCGGTAAGCCCATTGAGGGCGAGACTCCTGGCGCAGGCGCGACTCCCTTGCACCTGCGTAAGGCAAAAGAGGCCGCCAATATCCCCAAGCCCGAGGAACTCAACGCCGCCACGGATCAGAAGTCCGGTAGGCCACTTCATGGGTATGTGGAAAAGCCAAGTGCCCCCTAACCCCCGCCGGGCGGGGGCTAGGGGGGAAGCTATGAACATCGTTCTCTTAGCCATAGATACCCTGCGGCCCGACCACCTCGGGTGCTATGGCTATGGTAAAAACACATCGCCAAGTATTGATGCGCTGGCGGCAGAGTCGGTCGTCTTTGAGCAGGCGATTGCGGCGGGCATTCCCACCATGCCGTCGTTTACGACCATGCTCACCGGCTTGCATCCGTATCGGCATGGGATTGTGGCCCATATTGGGGAGAAACAGCGCGTCGCGGCAAGTGTTCAGACTCTGCCACAGCTCGCACAAAAGGCGGGATGGACGACCCTTGGAATTGATAATCTAGTCATTCAAGGCGGCGGCAAGGGCTCGTGGTTTGCGCGGGGCTTTGACCACTACTCCGGGTTTCTTTACGCGCCCTTTACCAATCAGAGTGAGCAGCTCATAGATCGGGCGATCCAGTTTATCGGCGAGCAAGACAAACAAACGCCTTTTTTCCTGTACTGCCACCTCTGGGATCCGCACACACCCTACGGCCCGCCCGCTCCGTTCAACACGATGCACTACACGCCGGGTAGTGCGGACTACTCCATGGACGAGGTCTACGCCCATGCGCCGGAGTACTACAGGGCGTTCCTCGGCGAGATGACGTGCGAGCACCCCGACGACTACGCCGCATTTGTAGCGCTCTACGATGGCGAGATCTCCTACGTGGATGTGCAGGTAGGGCGACTAATCGCGCACCTGAAGCAAGAGAATCTCTGGGATAA
>JANNDD010000197.1:0-2127 GCA_031387365.1 Armatimonas sp.
CATCTGGCGCGCCCAGACGGGCGCGAGCAGATTGCCGACAAACGGCGCGGCGTTCATCACTCCGATGGCAAAGTCGCTGGCGTGCAGCTCCGCGCGCGCGATGCGCGTCAGAAACGGCATGGTCATCCCCAGATAGATGCCCGCGCACGCCCCCGCGGCGACATCCCAGCCCAGTGAGTGGAGTGCCTCCCGAGGAACTCCTAGTGTCCAGCGTGCCCAGTGGCGTAGTCGGAAACGTACGTCTTCTCGCTCTGTCACAGAGAGCAGTCTATCGCGCTTGCGAAGCAAACTATAGTTTGATAAACTCTGCGGCATGAAGACATCACTCTGGAAGATTGGGACACGGCGCGCGATGGCCTATGTGGAAGGGCGGGAGAACTTAGAGCGGCTTTTGGAGGCAGCCGGGAAAGTGCGGGAGCCGCTCAAGCGTGGCTCGGGTCTGGAAGGGGAGCTGCAAGGGGCAGTTGCGGTCTATAGCGATGCCAAAGGCCGCCCGTTTGCCTGGCTCATCGCCTTTGATGCCGTGCGCTGGGACGAGGTCAGTGCGTTGGCCCGTGGCTAGTTTGGGCAGTTTGGGTGCCAAGGCGTGCGTGCGGGATTTGGCAAGGGGAGGGGATTGCGTCGCATCAGGTTCACACCCGACCAGGGAAGCCCACATGGGTCTTTGAGCAGTGCTCCCTTACTGAGCCATTTCGCGTGGCCATCGAAGAAGGTGCAGTTGACACCTCCTTGGTGGCGTGTTATCGCCATCACTGGCTCGCTAAAGCCCGATTTGTCATAGAGGTTTTTGGGAGGCTCGAACCAGGAGTCATCAAAGGGAGCGCCTTTCTCAGTAACCACGATGATCTCGGTGGGAGTCTCAACTGTAGCGAGTGTTAGTGACTCCGCAGCACGATTGGCCACATAGGAACGCGGTTTGTTGTCGGTCGAGTTGGGCGTGCGCTTGCCATCGTCGGGGCAGATCAGAAGGTCGGGGACATTGGTCGTGTAGGGCAGGATCTGGTTCCACCAGCGATTCTCGGCAAAGGCTCCCAGCGGGGCGGCTGGGTTTGCACGAGAGTAGTCTACGTTGTGCCCAAAGAAGAAGAGCGTTTCCTCGTAGTCCTGCGCGTACATTGCAAGCCCCATCCCGAGCTGCCGCATGTTGGAGAGGCAGCTCACTTGGCGGGCTTTGGCACGGGCTTGGGCAAAGACAGGAAAGAGGATGGCAGCAAGAATCGCGATGATCGCGATTACGACAAGTAACTCAATGAGCGTAAAGACGCGCCTTATGGACATAGATGGACATAGAATAACGTAACTCCGAAATCTCTGCATTAAGGTTTCTACGATAGCACTAGCGCAGGGAGAGCCGCGCCCGTTGGGTAATCACCGTGGTGTTCGTGGGCGATAATCAGCACGTCGGCTCCTACCATGCTGGAGGTGCGGTGCGAGCCCTGTGCGCCCGTGGGAGTGGCCCGAAGATTGTCGTCGAGGCTGGCGCGCACGAACTCCCGCCGCCCTAGGGTGTGCGCAAGTGGCGTGGCCAGGGTGACAGTGATCTGAGGGCGCAGGCAGCCCATGTGCCCGGCGAGCTTGCGCAGTAGAGGGCGCACGAATAGCTCGAAAGTCACTAACGACGAAACGGGGTTGCCGGGGAGGCCGAAAAACAGCGCGTCGCCAAGCGTCCCGAACGCGAGGGGTTTGCCCGGCTTGATCGCGATGCGCCAGAAGCTCAGCGTCCCCTGGGCTTCGAGAACGGCTTTCACGTGGTCGTGATCGCCCACCGAGACACCACCCGACGAGAGAATAACATCGCAGCCAGAGAGCTTCGCAAATGCCTCCGCGACCGCCTTGGGCGTGTCGTTAGCATGGGCTCGCTGCACCACCACACCACCTGCTTCCTCAATTGCTGCCGCAAGCGCCGGGCCGTTGGAGTCGCGGATCTGGCCGGGGGCGAGGGACTGTGCGCCCACGGGAATCAGCTCATCGCCGGTGCTTAGGATGCCCACACGCGGGCGACGGTGACACAGAGCCGTAGACTGGTTGAGCGCGGCTAGCACCCCAATCGCGCCGGCGGTGAGAGTGGTCTGGGCTGGTAGCGCGAGGGTGCCCTGCGTCAGATCGGAGCCACGGCGGCGTATGTAG
>JANNDD010000246.1:0-2439 GCA_031387365.1 Armatimonas sp.
CAGGGGCACGGCGAACACGCACCAATGCCTGCGGTCTACTTTGAAGCAGCGGCGGCGATCATCGCCTTCCTGCTCCTGGGAAAGCTCTTGGAGGCCCGCGCCAAGGGCAAGACCGGTGAGGCAATCAAGAAGCTAATGGGACTCCAAGCAAAGACAGCACGCGTTCTGCGTGAGGGCAACGAGCTTGAGGTTCCCATTGAGGCCGTGGCCATTGGCGATCTCGTGCTTGTCCGCCCTGGCGAGAAAATCCCTGTGGATGGCATCGTCGAGAGTGGGGGCTCCTCTGTAGACGAGTCCATGTTGACGGGTGAGAGCCTACCCGTTTCCAAAGCCGTTGGCGATGAAGTCTTCGGAGCCACGATGAACGCCACTGGCTCGCTACGGGTCAAGGCCACCAAGGTCGGCCTAGACACGGCTATCGCTCAGATTGTGCGGCTTGTGCAGGACGCCCAGGGCTCCCGCGCCCCCATCGCTCGCCTTGCAGACACGGTGAGCGGGTACTTCACGCCGGTTGTGCTCATTATTGCGGTGCTGACGTTCGTCGCTTGGTTTTCACTCGCTCCTGCCGATACTCGCCTCACGATGGCTTTCGTCAATGCGGTGGCCGTGCTCGTTATTGCCTGCCCCTGCGCTTTGGGGCTCGCTACCCCAACTGCGATCTTAGTGGGCACGGGCAAGGGAGCACAGTCCGGCATCCTCATCAAAGGCGGTGCCGCACTGGAGCAAGCCTACAAAATGACGACCATCGTTCTGGACAAGACCGGCACCGTGACCGAGGGTAAGCCCGCCCTCACCCACCTGACCGCCTTTGAATTGCCTGAAAACGAGGTTTTGAGGCTCGTTGCCGCAGTCGAGACACTGAGTGAGCACCCGCTGGCTGCCGCTATCGTGAAAGCTGCCAAAGAGAAAGGGCTTGCCGTTCCAGCCGCGGAGAAGTTCGAGGCGATTCTGGGACGAGGCGTAATCGCGAGCGTCGAGGGCCGTGAGGTGCTGATCGGGAACCGTGCGTTTCTGGAAGAGCGGAATGTTCCTGTGGATGCAGCTCTCCCTGAGGCAGAGCGCCTCGCAACGGAGGGCAATACCCCAATGTTTGCCGCCGTCTCGGGCAAACTCGCCGCGATTCTTGCCGTGGCCGACCCCATCAAGCCAACCTCTAAAGAGGCCGTAGCTCGCTTGAAGCGCCTTGGTTTGGAGGTGGTCATGCTCACGGGCGACAACCAAAAAACTGCTCAGGCCGTGGCCGCGCAGGTCGGGGTAGATCGCGTGGTGGCCGAGGTACTGCCCGAAGGAAAAGTGGCCGAGGTAAAGCGGCTTCAGGCAAGTGGTGCTGTCGTTGGCATGGTGGGCGATGGCATCAACGATGCCCCCGCACTCGCCCAGGCAAATATTGGTATTGCCATCGGGACGGGCACCGATGTGGCGATGGAAGCCTCGGATATCACGCTCATCAAGGGTGACTTGAACAGCGTTGCAAGTGCCATTGCGCTGAGCAAGGCCACGATGACCACGATCAAGCAGAACCTCTTCTGGGCCTTTATCTACAACTTGGTGGGCATCCCCATTGCGGCGGGACTGCTCTACCCGCTCAACGGCTGGCTGCTGTCTCCCGTGTACGCCAGCGCGGCCATGAGCCTCTCGTCGGTATCGGTGGTGGTCAATAGCCTGCGACTCAAGAGCTTTAAGGTCAGAGCCGTTTAACCAGGAAAGAATCACCAATGGATACCAGCCAGATCATCGTTATTGTCAGTGGAGCAGGCATCATCGTCTTCATCCTATGGTTCTTTTTCGGCAAGCAAGAAGGGAAGAAAGCAATTATGACGACGGATATTCAGGAAGTGGAGATCACGGTCGAGGGCGGCTACGAGCCGGGAACGATTGAACTGAAAGCAGGCGTGCCTGCCCGCCTGATCTTCCATCGGATCGAGACGGCGAGCTGCTCGGAAGAGGTCGTGATCCCCGAGTTCGGCATCCGCAAGAAGCTCCCCGCACATGAGAAAACGAAGGTAGAGTTCACGCCAGACAAGCCAGGGCGCTACAGTTTCACCTGTGGGATGGGGATGCTCCGAGGAACGCTGGTTGTAGCCTAAAGGAAGTACCTAAAATCAAAACAGCCATCCAATACAGGGTGGCTGTTTTGCTGTTACACTCAGACAAGCTAGGCTCTGCTTCACTTTCGAGTGAACTGCGCGACGAAGCCACCATCTAGTGCAACAGGAACCCGAAGTGCTGTCTGGGCGGCCACCGTGCGCATTTCACGTATCAGGCGGTTGGGATCGCTCTCAGATTCAGGAGCGTCCCGCCAGAGCGTCGCGGTGAACTCACCACGCCCTAAAAACGAGAGCGGCAAGGCAAGATCCCTTGCCCTCTTGGCGGAGATGCAGCCGATGTACCAATCACGGCCTTTTCGACGCGCTGTGACGAGAACCTCACCGACTTCAC
>JANNDD010000264.1:0-32904 GCA_031387365.1 Armatimonas sp.
CCCTCAAGGGAGGCGAAGGCGTCGGGGTTGGCAGTTTTCACCCTGCTTGGTGGACAGGAGACCCCAGCACCTACAGCCTTGAGGTTCGTGTTCACCCCGGTCATGCTCGTGAGGGGATTGGCACTCAACTCTACAAGCAGCTATGCTCTCAGCTACGCCAACGTGGGGCGACTCGCCTTCTCAGCTGGGTTCGCACGGATTCTCCCAGTGGTTCTGGCTTCGCACTTCGACATGGGTTTGTTGAGACAGGGCAGGTCATTCAGGAGTGCCGCCTCCGTGTCTCCAGTGCCCAGCTTGCCTTCGCGGAGGAAAGAGCAAAGCGCCTCGGGCAGGAGGGACTCAAGATTGCTTCGCTGGCTGAGCTGGGCAAGCTGGACGAAACGTTTCTCTATACACTGTCTCGGCTGGGAGACGACACGGAAGCGCCATCACAGGATACGGAAGAGTCTCGGCATGCGTTTTTAGCATGGCAGCAGGAGGTTCTGCACGGCGCGGGGCTCTTGCCCCAGACCCACTGGGTTGCTCTGCTGGAAGGCGTTCCGGTCGGCATGACCTACTTGAAGCGTCTAGGGCCAGAATCCGCCGAAAATGACTTCACCGGCGTCGCTGCTGCGTACCGGGGTCGTGGGATCGCCTCCGCTCTGAAGAGACATGCGATTCTGTGGGCAAAGAGCCAGAGAATTGTCTGGCTCTATACCTCCAGCGAGAGGGGCAATACCACCATGATCTCCCTGAATCGTCAGCTGGGCTACGAGCCCGGCGCACAACGCAAAGAGATCCTGACAGCTTTAAGCTTTTCGTTAGTAACTGATCCCTCGCGGGGATAGTTTGGTTCCCCGGACGATATACTGAGGCGATGTTACGTTCCCAGGGAAACCGTATTTTCGTTGAGCAGAGCTTTGAGCAGGACGCGCTTCTGCGAATGCTAGCAGCTCTCCATAGCCTCACGGAGAAAAAGCTGTATGAGGAGATCCATTTAGATTTCAGTGCCTGTGATGCCGCGTTCGCGGGGCCAATGCTTGCGGTGTGCAGCCAGGTGCTCTGGCTGCACCAGAAGGGCATTCTGACTCACTTGACTCTTCCAAACGCCCCCAAGATTGCCCGACTCTTTCACAATACCAACTGGGCGCATCTGATGGATCCCGAGCACTTTGCAGCCTCAGACTATCGGGGGCGCGACCATGTGGCAGCGATTCGCTTTACGAAGGCTCGTGATCAACAAGAGGCCGTGACACGACTGGTTGATACGATTCTGGAAACGACAACCGATCTGGAGCGTGGTGATCTTGCGGCTATTGAGTGGGCACTCAATGAGATAACAGACAATGTGCTCACTCATGCAGAGTCTTCCATCGGTGGCATTGTCCAGCTTAGCCGTCTTGGGCGCAAGAAACTGCTTGAGATTGCCGTCGTGGATCACGGCCTTAGCATCCCTCAAACTCTTCGAAGTGGCCCTCAGAAACACTTAGAAGACCAGGATGCCTTGCTCTCTTCCGTGCAGGAGGGAGTGACACGCGACGCGACCTTAGGGCAAGGAAACGGTCTTTTTGGAACCTATGAGCTGGCACGCTTCAGTGGCGGATTTCTCAACCTTTACTCCGGTCACGCCAGCCTGAGGCTCGATCATAGCATCGTTTCTGCACAACCGGAGGCGGTTCCTTTCCCTGGAACTCTCCTGGTTGCCGGGTTGCGCTACAGTGATTCCACCACACTTGCTAAAGCGCTTCGATTTCAAGGACGCCCTCATGAACCCAGTGACTCTCTGGAGCTGCGCTATGAGCTAAACGACGAGAATATCATCTACCTGCGGGTTGTAGACGAAGTGGACTCGTTTCGCTCCCGCCCTGCCGCCGAGCCGCTTCGCACACGCGTCGAAAATCTGCGGCGCATGGTCTCACACAATCGCATTGTTCTGGACTTTGAGGGCATTTCTCTGATCTCCAGTAGCTTCGCCGATGAGCTAATTGGCAAGCTTTTCGTTCGCCTTGGCCCGACGGATTTTATGGACGCTATCGTGATTCAAGGAGCTAGCCCGGTCAATCGCAATCTGATTGATCGAGCTATTCTTCAGCGTAGCGCGGCGCTTTTCCCCGCGAACCACAAGCCGTCTTAAATCCTACCCCTCTATCGCCGCCTTTTTGGTCTGTACGGCTTTGAGCTTCTCGTTATCGAACTTGGGCTTGCGGTCAAACGTGTAGACCCCGTTCTCCTCCGGGTAGATGTCGGTGAGCTGAGTGTAGCAGTAGCCGAACATTTTTTTATCTCCGAGCAGCACGTCGCAGAGGCCCTCGAAGCGTGCGTAGAACTCTTCTAAGCTCTTGACACGCTCGCCGTAGCCCCAGCTCTCTTTGTTGTCAAACGCCGCCGGGTTCCACCAGATACCCCCAAACTCCGAGCAGAAGTAGGGCTGGCCGCCGTAGGGGAGATTGGTCGGCTTGTTGTCCCAGCCGTTGTTGATAAAGGGCTTGCCGTCTTTGAGCCCCGCCATCTTCTCGCCGAACTTCACCGGGTCTTGCTCGTAGTCGTGGGAGTCGTAGATATCGGACTCGCGGACCCTATGGGCGTAGCCGGAGGTGTCCAGAACGGGGCGCGTGGCATCGGCGAGCTTGGTGGCAAGCCACATCCCGCGGGTCACATCGTCGAGCTGCCGGATCGTGTCGGAGTTCTCTTGGAAGGTCTCGTTGAGTGGGCACCAGCCGACAATGCTGGGGTGGGAATAATCGCGCTCCACGGCTTCGAGCCACTGTGCGATATAGCTGGCATCGGGCTGCTGGTGGTTCGTAGACGGCCCAAAGCCGCTACAGCCCCAGTCCCCAAACTCGCCCCAGACCAGATAGCCGAGCTTGTCGGCCCAGTAGAAGAAGCGCTCCTCGAAGACTTTCTGGTGCAGGCGCGCCCCGTTAAATCCCGCTGCGATACTACGCTCAATGTCGAGGCGCAGCTCGTCGTCGCTAGGTGCCGTCATCACCGACTCGGGCCAGTAGCCCTGGTCCAGCACGGTGCGCTGGAAAGTCACCTCGCCGTTGAGTTTAAATGCCATCCCCGAGAGAGTGACGCTTCTTAAACCAGCATAGCTCTCCACGGTGTCTATCGTCGTCTTGCCACTCAGAAGCGTTAATTTGATGCCGTAGAGATGCGGATCGGTCGTGCTCCAGACACGCTTGCGGTTCTCGGGAACGTCGAGAATCAGCCGCGCCGCGAAATCTAAATCGGCGCGAACACTCGCCGTCGAAACCGCTCCGTTTGCATCGGTGAGAGTCGCGGTGACTCTCAGTCCCTCAAGATTCGGCCCTGGCCCGTGCGCGGTCAGTGGGACAACCAGCTCGAAGCGGGAGTTGGCCAAGTCCGGCGTGATGCGCGGGCGCTTCATCGCCACATCTGCCACCGGCTCCAGCCAGACAGTCTGCCAGATACCCGTGGTGCGGGTGTAGAAGCAGGCGTAAGGTGCGAACTTGTTGGCCTGCTTGCCACGCGCCTGAGGCACCCCGTGCTTATCGCGAGCACGCACCACAATCGCGACGGTCTGCCCGGCGCACTTGCCCAGATTCGCAGAGAACGGCGTAAAGCCCCCCCGGTGCCGCGCCACTTCGACCCCGTCGGCCCAGACGGTCGTGTCGTAGTCCACCGCGCCAAAGTGCAGCAGCACCGTCTTGCCGTCCCACGCCGCCGGAACTTCGACGTCGCGCCGATACCAAACGGCGTTCAAAAAATCCACGTGCTCCAGCCCGGAGAGCTTGGACTCAGGACAGAAGGGCACGGTGATCGTCCCCGTTAGCACCCGGTCTTTCACCCCACGCTCGATGCCAGAGTCGCCGTAGTCCGCTTCGAACTGCCACGTCCCATTTAAATTCAGCCAGTCCGCCCGCACAAACTGTGGGCGGGGATACTCAGGTCTTGGAATGCTCATGGCAGACAGAGTACCCGAAACGCAAGCCGCTGGGAATGGCCCAATCGCACGTGAGGCTTTGCGAAACGCACTCGGGGCTAACGTGGACGGTGAACGTCCCGCTTTGGGGCGCTTCGCGCCGCCTCCCTCGTTCCTTCCTCGTTCCTCGCTCGGTAATCATGTTTGCTTATGAACGATCCACTTTATTGTGAGCCACCCACACTTCTTTGAGTTCAGGTAGCTCTTTCTCATCCACCAGATGATGGTACTCTTTCTGGGCGACGAGCCAGCACCAGAACGGATAGTCTGGTTCCTCAGGATGAATGGTATGTTTTCCTGTCCAGTGCATATCCCCACTCCATCCTGAAGACTTCAGGTGAAGTGTGCCATCGTGGTCATAGCCATGCCTACGCGGCTTGTACCAGGTAATAGAGTTTTCAGGATTGATGGTAAAATCATGCCAGCTCTCTGATGGAACATAAAGTCGCCCTTCCTTACAGTTAGGGCATGAAATGGCTCTTAAAGAGGTTTCGTACCGATTGACTTCCTCCGAGACGAATCGTAAACGAGGGGCAAGTGAGAAATGACTGCCCTGGAGATATGTAACGACTTCCTCTTCTTCTTTCCCTTCTGCAGGGAGTAAAAGCGGCTCTGGAGAGAAAAGACGACTCGTACTTTGAAAGCGTTCCAGGGCATGGGGGTAACGCAGAAAGTAGTCTTCCACTTTCTGCAACATTCGTAGTTCCTCAGTGAACTCCTGATAGTAGTGTTGGTCATGGAGAACGTTGCAGTCCTCTTTCGTCAGCTCATGAGCAGAGAATTGAGTGCCACATGCCCGACACAGCACTGGCTTTGTGGTTATCATTGAACGACAGAGATGGGCAGGATGCCCAGCGAGCGGCGTAGCTCATCTAAACCAACCCCACGTAGCTGGGCGAGGACAATCATCGCTTCGGTGCGCTGGAGGGTTTTCTCCTCGGCCTGATCGGAGAGGGCGATCAGCTCACGGTAGCGGCTCCAGAAGCTCTCTGGGAACCCGGCGTTGATGGTCTGGAGAAGCTCAGTTTCGTCTGACGTGAGCCGGAGAGCGTTGCGAGCACTTGCCCAGCGGATAGCAACATCGCGGGAGAGAAGCTCCTCGCGGGGCTCCCCACGCCGTCGCGCTTCTTCACGCAACCAAGCTTCCAGTTCCGGTTCCACAGAAATCATCAGGCTCATGAAGACATTCTACAGCGGTCAGCAATGTATTCTCCACTAAATGGAGTACGTATCATGTGTCTGAAATGAGTTTCTTTGCCAGCATCCGCCGAACTTCCGGAGGCATCTCCGCGTTGTTAGTAGGAGAGCATCCAGGTCGAAGAAAATCAAGCAGAAGGACAAGGCGATCAGACTTGGAGTGATTCCAGGCCTCATGCTCGCTGGTATCGTCAAAAACAAGGCAGCGACCTTCTTCCCAAGATCGTGTTTCTTCTCCGACGCGCATAGCACAGTTCTCGGGAACCACTAGGCCTAGATGCAGGCGGTAGACGTTCTCTACCCAGCCACGGTGGGGTTTGATGTGTGTGCCGGGGGCAAGCCGGGAAAATCCTGCTGTCTGGAGACCGGGAATCGCCTCTAAAGCCTTCTTAGTTTCGGGACAGCGAGCCAAAGCTCTCTCGATTTGGTGCCCCCACGCCACCAGACCAAAGACAGACCAGCCCTCTCCATACATTTCTTTTTGTACCCAGGGATCAAAGGTAATGCCTGGCAATGACAGGCACTCTTGACGGATATAAGAGAAACTGCTCTCTAGGTTCACGATGAAGGGATAGTTACTGGTATCAAGATACATTGAGGGATCTCTAAGTTTCTACTGGATCGTCCCCATGTACTTTTCGTAGTTCTGGATGTAGTCGTCGAGGTTCTCGGCGAGCATGATGCGGTACTGCTCACAGAAGTAGTCGAGAGTTTCTTCGCGGCCTTTTGCCATCTCGGTGCGCGACGTGTAGCCGGTGGCGGTTACCCAGGCATTGAAGCGAGCAGCGGCGTAGAGGAATGTCTTGTCTGCCTGATTTGCCATGCCTGTATTTTAGCATAGGCCGCGACGTCTATTCCTTAAGAACGTTCTCGATGGGCTCGGGCTGGTGGAGTAAGTAGCCCTGCGCGAAGTCCACGCCGATCTCACGCACGCGGGCAAGGGTTTCGGGGCGATCCACAAACTCGGCGACGGTCTTGACACCAACCACTTGTGCCACTTCCACAAAGCAGCGCACCGTGGCGTCGTTGAGGCGGTCTTCGGTGAGGTTGCGGATGAACTGGCCGTCTATTTTGAGCACGTCCACCGAGAGGTTCTTGAGATACCCAAACGAAGAAGCGCCTGCCCCAAAGTCATCAAGTGCGATACGAACCCCGAGTGCACGAACCTGTGCAATAAAGAGCGCCGCGTCAGCCATGTGGGTCACGGCGGCGGTCTCGGTGATCTCTAAACAAAGGCGCTTGCAGATCTCAGGGCCTGCCTCGGTGAGAATCTCGGTGGCCTGCCGGTGGAAGACGCGGTCACCGATAGATTGCCCCGAGAGATTGACGCACAATGTGTCCACGAGCAAGATGTTTTGCAGAGCCACGAGCTGGTCAATGGCGTGGCGTAGCACCCACTGGTCAATGCGGGAGGCTAGATAGAAACGCTCGGCGGCAGGCAAGAAGACGCCGGGGGCCACCAAGCTGCCATCACGCTCGGCCATGCGCAGGAGCACTTCGGCGTGAATACCCTGTAGCGGCACCATTGTATTGAGCGCGTGAATGTGCTGGGCGTAGAGCTGGAAACGGTTCTCGTCCAGCGCTTGCTCCAGCCGCGTGGCCCACTGCATTGCTCCCTGTCGCTCCCGAATCGCTTGGTCGCTGTCGAGCCAGACGTGCACGCGGTTGCGCCCGGCATCCTTGGCGGCGTAGCACGAGCTATCTGCCGCTTGAATGATGGCGGACGTATTGCTCCAGCGGCTGTCCACGGGCACGAGGCCAATACTGGTGCCGATCCGAAACCGACGCTCATCGTGGACAAAGCGGTAGTCGTTCATGCGCTCGCAGATCTGCTGCGCCACGCGGCCTGCTTGCTCTGGGGTGCAGTGCCCTAAAAGCACGCCAAACTCATCGCCCCCGAGCCGCGCTAGTGTATCTCGGGCACGCACAGACTCTCCGAGGAGCTTTGCCACTTGCTGCAAGAGCTGATCGCCTGCAGAGTGCCCACACGCATCATTGACGAGCTTAAACTGATCTAGGTCAATGAATAAGAGAGTGTGCTCACTCCGGTTCTCATGCGCCTGGTGCAGAGTTCGTCTCAGGCGCGTGTCAAACTCCGCGCGGTTGACAAGCCCGGTGAGCGCATCGTGGGTCGCGCGGTGGCTCATCTCCCCGCTCAGGCGACGTTGCTCCGTCACGTCGTGAAAGACCAACACCACCCCGAGGATCTCGCCGCTCTCATTACGGATCGGGGCAGCGGAGTCCTCGATGCCAAACTCATCGCCATGCCGTGAGATCAAGAGCGTGTGGTTGGCAAGCCCCACGACTTTTCCCTGCTGAAGCGCCACCATGACGGGATTCTCTGTGGCCTGACGCGTCTCTTCATTGACAATCTGAAAGACTTGGTCTAGGAGCCGCCCCTTGGCTTCCTCAACCTGCCAGCCGGTCATGCGCTCCGCGACGGGGTTGAGCCAGGTGACATACCCGGTGGCATTGGTGGTGATCACCGCATCGCCGATGGACTGAAGTGTCACGCGCAGCAGCTCGTGCTGCTCGGCCAGCTCTGCCTGACTCCGCGCAAGCTGCTTTGCCGCCGTCTCCGCCTCGCGGCGAGCCTTGAGAAGCTCCGCTTCAAACTGGCTGCGGTTCTGCGTGCCAAAAAGAGTCCAGTAGTAGGCAGTCACTCCCTCAAATGTGCTCTTACGGGCATTGACAAGCACGGGAATCACGTTGTTTTCTTGGTTGCGAAGCTGGAGAACCGCCTCACTGATACTCTCCTCACGTAGCAAGAGCGGCCAGAGATGGGTCTGCAAAAAGATGCGGCTCGCCGGAGGAAAGAGCGCCTCCATCGGCTGGCCGTGCCAGGTGTCGTCGGTTCCCCCGATAATTGCCCGCAGAGCCTGGTTCACCTTCAGCACAGCGCCTTGTGCATCGGTGATGATCGCAGCGCAGGGCAGCTCGTTGAGGAGGATCACGTCCCGAGATACTCGCGCATGGCAGCCGCGACGAGGCCGGGGTTGCTCATGTGGGCACAGTGCCCCGAGACATCGAGCAATTTCAGCGTGCTCTGGGATAGGTGCGCATGAACATACTCGCCTACACTCAGCGGCGCAAGAGCATCGTTCTGGTGCTGCAAGATCAGGCTTGGGCAGGTCACTTTCGGGAGATCGGCGCGGTTGTCTGCAAAAAACGTCGCCCGCGCAAAAACTTTCATGATATGCGGGTCGGTGGAGCAGAAACTCTCTGACAGCTCCGTCGCAACCACCTCGCCTCCCATCTCGCCCGAGACCACCGGGGCCAGGTAGCGCGCCCAGCCCATGTAATTCTGCTCCATCAGCGCGAGCAGGCCCTCCAGGTCTTCTCGTTCAAAGCCGCCCGTATAGCTCGGAGGATCGTTGAGAAAGCACGGAGAGGGGCCGATGAGGATCAAGCGCTCGAAGAGCTCGGGGCGCTGAATCGCCGCTAAAATACTAATGCTACAGCTGACCGAGTGCGCCACAAGCGTCACCCCTTGACGCAGCTCCAGTACCTCACAGATCTCGATCACATCCTGAGCGTAGCCCTGAAGCGAGCTGTAGCGAGCCTCGGTAAACGCCGACGCGTCCGATTTTCCACAGCCCACGTAGTCAAAGAGAACCTGCTGGTGAGTTTCCTGAAACGCAGGCGTCAGGCGGCTCCACATGTCCTGGTTACAACCGAATCCATGGGCATACAGAAGAACGGATTTCGCTGAACCTTGGACGTGCACATTGTTTCGCGTAAAAATATTCATGAATTGCCTTAAAACCTTCGCAGTATAGCACAATATTGTTATTCTGAACCAGGTTTGATCAAACGCAGCTTCCAGCTCGTGCCTGCCGCCCGCCCACTCACCAGATCGCCGTTTTCACCGGGCGCGACGAAAGAGAATCGGTAGCGTTTTGAGTCTATCAAGAACACAACACCTCCACCGAAGTAGTACCAAGGGAAAGAGATGTCGGTGACTGAGTCAAGAGGGACATCGAAAACGGTCTCGCCTGCGCTTCGAAAAACCAAACGATCTTGGCTTAGTTCCAGAATTCCAGTAGTGTTTTTGAAAAACCCCTGAAGCAGCCAGACGGGGGTAGATAATCTATCACGGCTCATCGTTAAAACTTTCTCGGCACAATGCTATTGTGTCCTTTTGGCGGGGAAGTCGTTTCTCGAGCTTGACCATCTCAGCTTCCGACCCAGGATCAATTTCACGGATATGGATGGTATTCAATGAGACCGCCTAGAAGCGGGAATTAGGGTTGTGCTGTACCGGGGAGGGAGGTGCCACGACATCCCAGTGTTCGACTATCAGGCCGCCATCAATGCGGAAAATGTCGGCGATTGCGTAGGGCCTCGCTCCCTTAACAGGTGTGAACCGGGCGTGCAAGACAACGTGCTCTTCTTCCGCTACCGTTCGGACGACTTCCCACATCGCTCCCGGCAAGTCCGTCATGAGCTGTTCGAGGTAACGAATAGTCGCTTCACGGGTTCCCAATTCCATATCAGGCTTGTGTTCGATGAAATCGGGAGAGGCGTAGCGCTCGAAGGCCAGCCGTGGCTGCATAGCAATGAGCCCCTGCTGATAGAAGGCCAGCACAATCTCTCGGTTGGTCTTGGTGTCTTTATAGTCTTTAGGGATCGTTTTGCTTGTCCACTTCCGCAGAAACCCCAGGTAAAAACAAGTCACGAAGAGAAGGGTGTGGACAATAGAGCGTCCGCCGCTGAGCTCAGGGGGCGCGATAAAGCTCGTGCCCAGGAGCGGCACGGAGACGTGTGCCTGATAGAGATAAAAAAGGACACCCGCGCTGACGAAAAAAGCTCCCGAAAGGAACTTGCAGATGTCTTGCCAGGGGAGTTTTTTTAGCATAATTGCCTTTTTGTTTACCCCCGTAACAGCAAGTCACCGTCGCCGGGGGGGACGGTGTGGGTTTTGGATATCTTGCCCGTGGCAGCGCTTTTGTGGGGCACATCAAGCTGGATCTCGAACGGCTTGGCATCGGGCAGAACGCAGACGACGCGGCCCTTGTCAAAGTCTCGGTACCAGCCCAGGGGGTGGGCTTTCTCGGCCATTCCTAACGGGGTGCCGCGCTCCAGCGGCTTGCCGAGTGACTTGTTCCAGAAATCGTACCAGCGGTGGCGGTGGTCCGGGGTCGGCAGGTCGTTGGGGTCGGAGAAGAGGCAGTAGCCATCGGAGAGGCAGAGCGTGAGGGTGGAGACAAGGCGCATCAGAGGTCGGTCATCGCGGCTCTTTTGGTACCAGCTCTCCACGCAGTTGATGCGCGGCTGACGTAGGTTCTTCTCTGCCCACTCCAGAGTTTGGGCGATCCGCCGCCAGTCACCCGGGGTCTTGCTACGGTAGCACTCCATGAAAAAACCATTGATAAAAGGCGCGGTGCGCGGGGTCTGCCTATCATTGGCGTTGGCAAGAATCAAGGCGCTTGGCCCGATGGCCTCTCGGACAGACTTCGCCAGCGCCAGACGCTCGTCATCGTCTATCCACCAGTCCAGCATCACGCCGTCGAGTGCGCCGCTCGCCACGGCGGCCTTGGCCTGCGCCGCCACTTGGGCTCGAAACGCGGGGTTGGCAAAGTCAAGGAGAAAGTAGCCGCCCTCTTCCCAGCCGGGGAGACGCTTGCCGGTTTTATCGCGCTTCCACCAAGCATGATCCTCAGGGAGATAGCTCGTGTGGGCATCTCTATAGCGAATCTCAGCGATGAGCACCGTATTGGGATTGCGCGTCAGAAGCTCCGCCCGGCGCTTTTTTGCCGCTTCGATACTCTCAGGCGTGAAGCCATCGGCTAGGCCCGTGGGCTGTTTGTTCCAGCGCAAGCCAAAGAAATCCGGGCCATGAAAGATCAGATCATGCCGGGCGAGCATTACCTCCGCAGGAACCCCCTTGGGCTCATCTGCGGGGCTCCATGCCTGAAACACCGAGGGAAATCCCCGGTCGGCGATGCGGCGCGCCAGTGGCTTCTCACTCATGAAGTATTATAGCTCTAAATTCCTGGCGCAGGCTGTGGTGTTGTGGTGGGCGCAATGGCCTGTGGGATGCCACCCTGCCAGCGAAGTTTTTCCAAGCGCAGGGTTCGGCCTCTCGGGTTGGAGCCGTAGCGCGGCTCGTTGGTATCGCTCCAGCCGTGGTAGAGCAACCAGTCGTCTTTGTTTTTCCCGACCGTCACCACGCACTGATGGCCTGGCCCCCAGACCCGCCCTGGCAAGCTAGCTAAGATTGCCCCCGTTTTTTTGTATGGCCCAGCGAGCTTCTCACTCACGGCGTGGGCAATGCAGTAGCTTGCCTCGCGCTTGCTGGACTCAAACCAGCCCGCGGAGTAGAGCAGGTGGTATTTTCCGCCCCGCACTAGCACAGTGGGGGCCTCGTTGACGCCGCGCTCCCAGGGCTCCGTGGGTCGGACGATCTCGATAGGTTCTCCCACGGTGCTCAGCCAGTCGCTTGCGAGCTTGCGCATCACAATGCGGCGTGGCTCCTCCTCGGAGTAGAGGAGCCACGCGCTGCCGTCTTTTTCGAGATGCACCGTCGTGTCAATCACGCCCACTTTATTGTTCTCGCCGCTCACCAGAATCGCTTTGTGCACAAACGGCCCTGTTGGTTTGCTTGCCACTGCAATCCCGATATCGTGCTTTTTGGTCTGTGGGTTCAGCGCTGAGTAGGTCATCCAGAGCGCGTTTTTGTGGGCGATGACTTCAGGGGCCCAGAGGTGTTCTTTAGACCACGGCGGCGTGAAACAAATTCCCCTGTGCGTCCAGTGCACCAAGTCCCTCGACTCCATTACCTGAAAACCACTGCCGTGCTTTGCCGTTTCGGTGGCATAGGCGAAAAAGCGCCCTTTCCAGGCAATGACGTGCGGATCGGGAAAGTCAGCATCCCAGATCGGGTTGGTGTAGGTGCTCATAGGGATTCAGTGTACCGTGGGTTAGTGGGAACAGAAAGTCCGTAGTTGCCGTTTCAGAGAAGAAGAACCTTACGATGAACTACGCACGCGCACGCCTCTGGCTGGGAATCACGGGAGTGGGAACCCTGGTAACTCTGTCTGCCCTTCTGCTGTTGTTTCAGCTCCCACAGCGGTTTCTGCTCACCCAGCCCGCCACGTTTTCGGCGGAGCTACGAGAGCTGTTTTTTGTCCTGGTTGCCTACGCGGCGATCAGTGCCCCGTTTGATTTTTTCGGGGGCTTTGTCTTGCCCCACGAGTTTGGGCGGAGCCAGGGAGGCTTTTTCGCGTTTTTACCGCGCTGGCTCCGTGGCGTGATACTGCACAGCGTTTTTTTGCTTACCTTTGGGCTACTGCTGCTCCATGCCGCCCGCGTGGGTGGTACGCTGCTGACGCTCGGGGTTTTCTGTGGACTTCAGTTTGCACTACTGCTCTTCCAGCCGCTTCTGGCACGGCTTCTTGGAGGTTTGTGTTACTCACGAGAGGAGCCTACAGTGCTCTCGGGCGGGGGACACTACTTCACGGGAGGGATCACGGGGCTTCCCGGGCACGAGCGGGTGCTTCTCCCGGCGCACTGGCAGGAGCTGCTCACACCAGAGCAGCTCCAGGCGGTTCTCTTGCGCAAGCGTGGGACGATTGAGAGCGGCGCACGCACGCGGGGTTTATTGCTGGCCTTTGGCTGGAACCTGGCGGGCTTTTGCCTGGCACTAGCCCTCACGGGGGGGCTTTCTTCAATCGGCCAGCTCGTGACGCTGAGCCTCTGGTTTACGCTCTGGTCGTTTCTGGGCCTACTCCTGCTCCCCGCTCCCTCCCAAAATGGCGTCTTTGAGGCCGATCAGTATGCTTTAGAAAACGGCGCGAGTCGTGAGGTTTTAGAGAGCATGATCCGCCAGCTGGATGCCCTCCAAGACGATGAGCCTGCCCGGAGCGAGTGGGTGGAGCGGATATTTCACCCGCTTCCCTCCGTTGAGCGCCGGCGCCAGCGCTTTGGCACGTCCCCCTCCGGCTTTGGTGCCTGGCACGGAGCCCGTATGGCGATCTACTTCTCGTGGGCGGGTCTGAGCCTTCTCTCCCGCGCCGTGCACTGCAACTCAGGCCGCCCCGATGTCTGGGTTTTTCTGCCCAGCGACTAGGTTTTGGTGTCACTCCGCTTCGATCAGGCGCACGGTGTACTTGCCCGCCCCGATTTTGCGCGAAACCCAGATCGTGTAGGTGCCCTCCAGGGGCAGAGTGAGCCCATAGAGCGTGCCTGTACCCTCACCTGAGATTTCGACACCATCCGGCCCGAATACCCTCACCCAGGGGTTGAAGTCGTTGGAGCGGACACTGAGAATCAGCGCTTGGCTGGCTTTTCCCGTGAACGACCAGATCTCCGTGCCATCCGCGCTCAGTGTTCCGCTGCCGCGCTCCCCGAGCTTGAGCGGGCGCACGGGATCGGGCGCACGCCGGAGCTGGTAGGTTCCACTGCCACCATCGCCATAGCAGTGCACCTTCAATAAGTACTTCTCTGCGCCGGTGAGCAGAACCGTCACCAGGGCGTTGCGCCCCTTCCCCCCATCGTCGTTGCTTGCCAGTCGCTCGCCACGCAGGTTGTAGAGCTCCAGCTCAATATCGAACTGCTCCGAGAGTCCTTCCAGGCGCAGGATCTCTCCCGCCTTGCCCTCAATTGCGTAGTAGTCCGTCCCGCCAAGCGCCAGTTTTTCCGCAAGCGGTGCTTTTAGCTCCCAACCCCGGACGGTTTTTGTGCTGGTAAGTGTGTAGTCCATCTCCAGCCCCACAAGCTGCGCCAGTGTCAGCTCATAGGTTCCGGTCTTGCGCAGTAGCGCCACCAGCTCTCCCTGCGACTTTTCTCCGGTGGCAAAGGTCGCCACGGCAGTCTTTGCGGTGATGTCCTCTTCACTCTCTGTCGGAGGGATATAGGTAAGCTGTGCCTCGACTCCCCTGCCCTCGGCCCGTGCCTGGAGCCGGACAAAGTCTCCCGCCGTGGCGGTGAAGGTCCAGATATCCACCCCACCCGTTCCTAGCTTGCGCGTGATGGAAGGCTGTCCCAGAGTGAGGGGCGCAACTCGCGCCGTCGCAACCGTGAAGGCATAGGTTCGTGCGGCACCGACGCGTAGGTAGTAGTCTCCTTTTGCCTCCGCACGAAACGAAACGGTGGACGGACGTCCCACGATGGGCTCGTTCAGGCTCAGGCTCTCCCCGGTAGGGGAGAATACCTGGGAAGTCGCGCTATGGCTATCTGGGAGGTTGATGAGCAGGGTCTGGCCCACCTCTGCGGGAAAGCGATAGAACTGAGCCCGCTTTTCTTCATTGCCACTTGTGGTGCGTGCTCCTACTTTGATCTCGGTGGCGATAAAACGGCGCAGAGTCAGCTTAAACTGGCCACCACCCGCACCCTTAAACGCCTTTACGAGCAGCTTGTAGGAGCCCGCGCTCGGGAACCGATACACCAGAAGCGCGTCTTGAACGCCGAGGCGAACATCGTCGTTTTCCGCCAGCAGCTTGCCGTCTTTGTCTACTATCTGGATCGCCGGATCGAAGTTGGTGGTGGTTGCTGAGGCGATAATCGTCTCGCCGTCTTTGATGGCCAGTGCCCACTCGCTCTGCTGGCCGGGACTGAGGATATTGGTCGCTGTCGTGAGATCGGTGTCTGGCGTGCGAGCATTGGAACTGCCGCCTGCCATCCCGCCACCGCCAAAGCCGCCACCGCCGACCCCCCCGCCCTGGGAAAAGCCAGGCAATGCTGCCCCAAAGAGCACGACAAAGGCAATTAGGAAAGTACGCATGAAAACTTCCTCCGTGGATTTGAGTCGGGTGCGAGGGAATTCCCTTCAATCGGCTATAATCGCCGCATGTCCCGAACGTTTCGTAACCCCATCCTACCTGGATTCTACCCCGACCCCTCGATCTGCCGTGTGGGCGACGATTACTACCTCGTTACTTCCAGCTTTGAGTACTTTCCCGGCCTGCCGATCTTTCATAGCCGCGACTTAGTGAACTGGCGGCAGCTCGGCCATGTGCTGACGCGGCCCTCGCAGCTCAACTTAGACGGTGTGCGCGGCTCCGGCGGGCTCTATGCGCCGACGATTCGTCATCATAACGGGATGTTCTACGTGATCAACACGCTGATGGACGGCAAAGTGAACCATGGCAATTTTATCGTCACCGCGCCCGAGATTACCGGCCCATGGTCGGAGCCCTTCTGGCTGCCCGAGGCGCGTGGGATTGACCCGTCGCTGTACTTCGACGATGAAACGGGCTGTGCTTGGTATGTCGGCAACCGCCATGTCGCGGAGCCGCAGTTCCCAGGCCACTGCGAGATCTGGCTGCAAGAGCTAGATCTCGCGACCATGCATCTTATCGGGCCGGACTACGCGCTCTGGGAAGGGGCGCTCAAAAAGGCCATCTGGCCCGAGGGGCCGCATATCTACAAGATCGACGGCCACTACTACTTGCTGATCTCTGAGGCGGGTACGGGCCACGACCATGCGCTCTCCATTGCCCGTAGTGAGAGCCTCACGGGTCCGTATGAAGGCTACACACGCAACCCCATTCTGACACACCGGCATCTGGGCTGGGACTATCCGATTGTGGGAGTGGGCCACGCGGACTTAGTGGAGACCCAAAATAACGAGTGGTGGCTGGTGCTGCTGGGGATGCGCCCCACCGAGGGCTACCACTTTAACTTAGGCCGGGAGACATTTCTCGCGCCCGTCACGTGGGAGCAGGGCTGGCCGGTAGTCAATGTCGGAGTCGGCAAAGTTGAGTTTGAGATGACGGCCCCAAGCCTGCCCGAGCACGCCTTGCCCACGCTTCCCGCCCGCGACAGCTTCGATAGCCCGGCGCTGGCCGAGCTCTGGAACTTCATCCGCACCCCCCGCGAGCCGTTCTGGAGCCTGACCGAGCGCCCCGGAAGCCTACGCCTCAAGCTGCGCCCAACTCGGATTACGGAAGTCGCCAATCCCAGCTTTGTCGGACGGCGGCAGCAGCACTTTCTTTTTTCCGCCCAAGCCGCACTGGAGTTCGCCCCGCAGAGTGCGCACGAGTGCGCGGGGCTCGTGGTGCTTCAGAACAACAACTTCCACTACCGCCTGACCGTAACTTTGGCGGGGGGGAGCCGTGTCGTTCAGCTCATCAAGCGCGAAAAAGGCGAGGAGACACTCCTGGCTGAGCAAGCCCTCCCCGAGGGTCGGGTCTACCTTAAAGCCTCCGCTATCAGTCAAGCGGCGTATAGCTTTTATGTCAGCAGTGATGAAAACAACTGGCAGCTTCTGGTAGAGAATGTGGATGGGCGTATTCTTAGCACCAAAATCGCGGGTGGCTATGTGGGAGCGTATATTGGAATGTACGCCAGCAGCAACGGCCAGCCGAGCGAAAACCACGCCGACTGGGACTGGTTCGAGTACACGGGTGAGTGAGGTGAGCCGCCGTTTGCTAGTCCGGCCTGCCAAACTCCGGGATGTCGCCCTTCCAGGTGAAGGGCTGGGCGCGGATCACGCGATCCCAGCCCGCGCCGGAGTGACGGGCACTGTGGTAGACAATCCAGTCTTGTTTGCTGTCACTGACAAACGAGCAGTGACCCGGCCCAAAGACAGTCTCTGTTTTTTCAAAGACGGGCTCAGGGTGTTTTTGCCAAGCGCTGATATCCAGAGGATCGCCGCCGGGCATGAGTGTCAGACGGCCTAGGCAGTAGTCATCGCACCACGAGCCCGCCGCCGAGTAGATAATATGGAGCGTCCCGTTGTGCTCCAGAATCTGTGGCCCCTCGTTGATCGTCGGGAGCTGGCCTGGCCCACCACTGCCGCGTTTCTCCCACGCAAACTCAGGCGATGAGATCCGCACGCGCTCGCCACTGGGGGTGAGGGGGTCGGCCATGGGACAGATGTAGAGATGCTGCGCTGTATTCTCGAGGCCTTCCCAGCCCGACCAGAGAAAGTAGAGCATCCCGCCAAAAGACACCAGGGTGCCGTCTATTGCCCAGCGGTCTGGAGTCAGCGATAGCTTTCCTGCAAACTCATACGGCCCCCGCAAGCTCTTGGAGTGCAGGACAATCATCCGGTGATTCGTGTTGTCTCCATCGTCGGCGGCGACATAGACATACCAACGGTTCTGGTAGAAATGCAGCTCCGGTGCCCAGATTTCCTGGGAGAACGGTCCCGACTCTGGCGCTTGCCAGAGCTGTTCGAGCGGTGCCGTGCCCAGCCCTTCCAGTGTCTCGGAGCGCCGAATCGCCACCCCGTTGTGGTGGCTCTGGCACAAGAGAAACTGGCCCTCATGGCGGATTACCCAGGGATCGGCACCGGTACAGAGGGGACTCATAAGATTTTCCCCTGCAAGGCATCGTCGGCGAAGTTGAGCCAGAGGGCGAGGAGCTTATTCTTCGGAAGCGCAATGAGCCCGGGGAGGTAGTTGCGGTGTCCACCGGAGAAGACCGTCTCCGAGGCGCTCCAGGTGGCTCCCGCGTCTCGGCTGAGGCAGAACTTAATATCTAAATGGAGTCCCGGTGGCGGCGTCCCTGATTTATCTGGCGTATCCCGGTCTTCGTCGGTGCCGAAGATGCAGATCAGCGTGCCGTCGGTGCGCTTTGCCAGAAACGGCGCGAGTGCCATGTGGGGGTGCTGAGGAGCTGCGTAGAGCAGGCGGCGTGGTGCCCATGTCTGCCCGTCATCGTTGCTGGTCACAGAGCGGATGACATTGTGGTGCGGCGGGCTGGTGTCCACACTCTCCAAGGCGCAGACCAGCTGCTTGCCCACAGCCACCACGGTTCCCATACCATCGCGTGAGAGTTTTTTCTCCTCGGCACGGCTCATCACTACCGGCTCTCTCCAGGTTTTTGCCTTGCTGTCCCAGAAGCGGCCCATCAGCCACTGGTGCCCCGAAAAGCCGCTAAGAAGGGGCGTGTTCTCGTCGTCGTAGACACAGAGGAGCTGCCCGCTCGGAGTCTCGCATAGAAACGGTGCCCAGAGCCCACGGCTTGGGCCGCCTGGCTCGGTGATGGTATGTGCACTGACCGTGGAGTGGGGCTTCCAGCTCTTGCCCGCCTCACTGCTTTGGTAGACCTCGATGGCGTAGGATTTTTTAGCGTGGTGGTTGTGGCGGCAGACATAGAGCAGGCCATGGCGCTTGCTGTCCAGAAACGCGCCATCGCCCAGATCAGTGGCACGGTCGGGGTCGCGAATTACCGTAACGGGCTCACCCCAGGTCTGGCCCGCGTCTCGGCTTTGCGAGGCCAGCACGACCGCACCGTTTTTACCCTGCTCCGTGCGTGCGCCCAGCAAGTGCCCGCTGCGTAAGCGAACGGCACCGCGCATCACAGGGATTTTCCACGGGGGAGGCTCAGGCAACACGACGGCCTCGCAGAGCCTGTCCTTGCTGGTTGGTGCCCTGGTAGGTAGCGAAGTCTTGTGCAAGCGTGAGCTTATCTTGCCAAGTTCCGCCGGGCGCTTTTTCATCGGGCCAGCGGACAGTCAGCGTGAGGCCATCCCTACTCCAGGTGCCTCCGGGCGCACTTGTCGTACCATCGGCCTTGAAGGTGAGCATGCTGGCCGTGCCGCTCTCGAGAGTATGTTCCCAGGCTCCGATTGGGTCGGTCCACTTGGGTGGCTTTGCCGCATCTTTGAGCACGGGCCAGCCTTTTGAATCCCAGCGCAAGGCCGCCATAAACAGTGTCGGGACGCCATTGCTGTCCGCATCGTAGGCGTGGCACAGAAACGCCTCGCCCACCACCGCGCAGTGTCCGGGACCGCGCCAGCGCCCCAGGCTCTGCGTGACAATCGTCCCCCCTCCCAGGAGTAGAGGCTTGCCCTCGCGGTCGGTATAGGGGCCGTCGAGTTTCTTGGAGCGTCCGACCACACTCTTGTAGGTGCTATTGACCCCACGGCAGCAGAAATCATGGCTCACAAATAAGTAGTACCAGCCACCACGTTTCGTGATAAAGGGAGCCTCAATCGCGGTGGAACCAGGCCGGGCAGCGATGCACTTGGGCTCCGACGCGGGCTTGCCGGTCTTGGGATCGAGCTTTAGGAGAAAGATTCCCTGCCAGAACGACCCGAAGCTCAGCCAGGGCGTGCCGTCTTTTTCGAGGAAGATGTTAGGGTCAATGGCGTTGTAGGGATCACCGCGCTGGGACGTAAAGATCGGGCCGTCGTCGCGCCAGCCCTCGCCGCCAAGTTTTTCATTACTGGCCATCCCAATCGCTGAGCGCTGGCTTCCAAAGGTCGAGACCGAGTAGGTAAGCCGCCAGCGACCTCCCCAGAAGGAGATATCGGGAGCCCAGGGGTTGCGCGTGCCGGGGACAACCTCTTTGTGCCAGGCGGGGAGTGTCGTGAAGATCTCGCGCACATACTTCCAGTTGATGCCATCGTCGGATGTTCGGTAAGGAATTCCCGTTCCTGTCGAGAATAAATGCCATTTGCCACGACTTATTGCAAGCACAGGGTCATGGACATGCTGAATATCGCCCGAGAGTTCTTTCATGGTATTCTTTTTATTCTTTGAGGCCCGAGGCGGCCATTCCCGCTAGGATATGCCGCTGGAACAATAGAAATGCCAGGACGGTGGGGAGGGTGCACAGAACGCCCGCCGCCAGAGTGAGGCCGTACTCATTGCCGTAGCTGCTCTGAAACAGTGCGACGCCAACCGGGAGTGTGTAGTGGTCCACGGAGTCTAGGTACACGAGCGGCCCGAGAAAGTCGTTCCAGGAGCCGACAAACACAAAGATCGCTAGCGCTGCCATTGGAGACTTACTCAGTGGCACAATCACGTTCCAGAAGATCCCCAGCCGCCCACAGCCGTCCAGCTCGGCGGCTTCCTCCAGCTCACGCGGGATACTGATGAAGAAGCTATGGAGCATGAAGAACCCAAAGGCACTACCACCCGCTGGGACAATCAGTGCCAGCGGCGTGTCCAGCCAGCCCAGCGCGTTGAGCTCTAGATAGACCGGCACCAGGAGGATCTGCCCTGGCACCATCAGCGCCCCAATGATAATCGGGAATACCCACTTCTTGCCTGGGAGCTCAAGCCGCGCAAACGCATAGGCAGAGAGGGAGGCGACGCACAAGATCAGAAGTGTGGTTGCCGTGGCGATCCCCAGGGAGTTGAGGAACCAGCGCACCAGCGGGATCTCCTCGGGCGTGCCCAACACTTCCTGGAAGTTTCCCAGCGTGGGGTGTTTGGGCAAGATACTATCAAACTTGATCACCTCGCCATCGGGCTTGAAGGCAGTGATAAAGATCATCGCCACAGGAAAGACAAAGATCAGTGCTGCCACGGCGATGAGCAGCTCCGCCAGCGAGAGTTTTCGTCGTTTCATTTGGAGCTCCACTCCCGTGCCAGCAGGCCGTAGAGCGCGGTGTCGGTGATCTCTCCGGCGACGCACCAGCGCTCGCGCAAGTAACCTTCGCGCACAAAGCCCAGACGCTCTAAAAGTTTCTGCGAGGCTGTATTGCGCGGGTCAATATCCGCCTCCAGTCGGCGCAGGCCCAGAGTGGTAAAAGCATGGTCAATGGCAAGCCCAACGGCCTCCCGAGCAAGGCCCTGGCCCCAGTGGGACTTTGCGAGCAGGTAGCCAAGCTCGGCGCGGCCTCCTGAAAGGTTGAGATCGTGCAGGGTGACGGTTCCAATAAGAACTCCGTCCTGCTCGATTCCCCACGGGAGAACGGCACTCTCTGCGGCTCCGGCAATATCACGTGCCAGACGCGCCTCGGCCTGCTTGAGTTCGGTGTAGGGCGGATAGCTCCAGTAGCGCATTGCCTCGGGGTCGGAGAAGAGGGTGAAGATCGCAGGAGCGTCCTCGGGTGCCATCATGCGCAGACGAACCCGTGCGCCCGTAAGAGTTTCCACTTACTTTTTCTCCCGCATCAGCCGGAACTGAATCACGGAGAAGACGGCGATTACCAGAAAGAGTAGCCAAGAGATCGCGGCAGCGTAGCCCATTCGGTAGTTGTTAAACGCCGTATCGTAGATGTACTGCACCAGCGTTCGCGTCGAGAGCTCCGGGCCACCACGGGTGATCATAAAGACTTGCCCGAACACTTGAAAGGAGCCGATCACATTCATGATCATCGAGAAGAGCAAGACAGGGCGCAGGAGCGGCAGTGTGACACGCCAGAAGATCTGCGTGCTCGTTGCACCGTCTATGGACGCCGCTTCGTTGTAGGAGGTGGGGATGTTCTGAATCGCCGCGAGTAGCACCAGCATGGGGCCACCCAGAGTCCACCAGAGCGTCATGATCACGATCGCGGGCATGGCCCAGTTCACATCGGAGAGCCAGGCGATCTTGATGCCAAAAAACTTCGTGAGGTAGGCGTTAAAGAGCCCAAACTCCGTATTGTAGAACCAGCGCCAGAGCAGGCCCACCACGCTCACTGTGAGCAGGTGCGGCAGGTAGCACAGTGCCCGCCAGAGAGCCCGTCGCTTCTCCGCGACCTGCGCGAGCCCGACGGCGAGAAGCAGTGCGAGAAGGAGAGTCGAGGGAACCGCCATGAGGACAAAGCGCACCGTCGCCCAGAGCGCCTTGGTGACATACTCGTCTTTAAGCGCCTCTTGGTAGTTGGCACTCCCCACGAACTGCACGGGCCGCGTGGTGAGAATATCCCAGCGAAAGAGACTCAGCCCTAGCCCGAAGAGCAGCGGCCCCAGCATAAACGCAACAAAGAGAACCAAATGCGGTGCGGCGAAAAGCCAGCCCGAGGCTGTCCCCCTAGCCCCCGCCCGGCGGGGGGATTTATTTGTCATGGCGTCGCCTCGCGCTTGATGATCTCGTTGACACGTTTCTCGGCGGCGGCGAGCGCTTCTTCAGGGCTGGCCTTGCCACGCAGTATTTTCTCGACCGCCAAGCCGTACTCGGTCTGGTACTCAAAGATAAAGGGCAGGCGCGGCTGGTACTGAACAAACGGGATTTGTTTTGCGAAAGCACTCTGCACTGCCATGGCCTGAAACTCGGGCGTCGCCCGCAGGCTCGGGCGTGTGGGTATCTGGCCGCCCGCGGCCCAGTCCACGCTGTTGTCTGAAAGAAAGCGCATAAAGCGCCACGCGGCCCGCTGTTTCTCGGGCGTGAGCCCCGCCTTGAGGCATAGGTTATGTGAGTCGGCCCAGACGGCGCTATGATTCGTGACTTGTGGCACGGGGGCACCCGCAAAATCCAGATCTTTCTGCTTCTGGAGATCAGCGAGCATGTAGATTCCCTCGAAGACCATCCCGATTCGCCCCTGCCGAAACCCGATCCAGGAGTCAATATTCTCGGGTGAGGGCACGAGGCCCTCTTTGATAAGACTCCGACAAAATGCGAGCGCGGCGATATTTTCAGGGCTGTTGAGCGTGCAGCGGCTGTAGTCTGGGGTAAAGGGTGAGCCGCCGAACTGCTTCAGAAAGGTATAGGTGCACGTCTCAAAATTGGTAAAGACGTAGCCCCACTGATCGGGCTCGCCGTTTTTGCCAGGCTTTTTGATGCGGCGCATCGCCTCTAGGAACTCCACGCGGTTGGTGGGGGGCTTTTCCGGGTCGAGCCCGGAGTCACGAAAGAGCTTTTTGTTGTAGTACATGCCCATCGCATGCACATCGAGAGGAAGGCCGTAGTGGCTGCCCTCCACTTTGGCCGCCTCCCAGACATTGGCATCCAAGTCCGTGGACGCGGGAAAGTCGCCTAGAATCGGGTCGAGCGGCGCGGCGAAGCCTGCACGGGCAAAGCGCAGCAGGGCGCGTGTGTGAAGAACAAAGACCTCCGGCGCCCGCCCGCCCAGCCCACCGACAAAGAGCTTGTTGTAGTAGGTACCCCAGTCCATCCGCTGCATGAGCACCGTGATGTCTGGGTTCTCACGGTTGAAGCGCCGCACGAGCTTCAGCATCGTGCGGCCATCAGGCCCCGTGAAGCCGTTCCAGAACCTTACGGTCGTAGATGAGCCGCCCCGCCCGCAACCTGCGAGCGGGGCTAGCCCCAGTGCACCAAGAAAACGCCGACGTGTTAGCATCTAGTAGTGCTTAGCGTCCTTGGCCCTGATTACCCGAATAGCCAGAACCATAGCCCCCTTGTCCACCTGGTTGGGAGCCGCCGTAGCCTCTGCCGTAGCCACCCTGTTGGGGGCGCCCCCCCATATTACCGGTTGGCTTGGTCTTGCCTGCCGGCGTCTGTCCGTAGCTGGAACTATTACGCTGCATGTAGTTTGCGGATGTCTTCGCATCGGTTGCCCCCGTATTACTCTCCGCACCGAACATGCGGTAGGCGACAAATCCAACGATGGCAAGTAAAGCCACCACGGCACCGATAATTGCTCCCACTGGTATTGATTGTTTCATAGGTTACTCAACCCCTTTTCCTTCAACAATGGTTTTCATTGTATTTATTTTCAATTGACTCAGTGTATCGAGCTTTCCCGAAGGCCAGCGGATCTCCACAGAGTCAATTGTTGCGGCACTTCCCAGCCCAAAAGTAAGCACACGCTCACTTTCCGACAAAAAACTACCACCACTTCGTACATAGCGCTGTTGTTTTTGCTTTCCTGTGCGGACTGTCACCAGCGCACCAATCGCATTACTATTTGATTTTGTGCCGGTAAGTTTCAGGCGCAGCCAGTTATTTTGATTTCCACCGTCGTTGCGCAACAACAAGAACTTTCCATTGTTGTCCACAATCCCGACATCAAGATCACCATCACTGTCAATATCGCCGTACGCGGCACCACGACCCACTAGCTTATAGTTTATCCCAGACTGCTTGGTCACATCACTGAAATTTTGCCCTTGCTTATTTTCAAAAAGTAGTGGTTCTTGTTTGAAGGTTAAATTGCTCTTATAGGTGCTGACAATATCGTCCACATGCCCATTAGTGGCAAAAATATCTTGCCAACCATCAAGGTTATAATCAAAAAAGAAAGTCGCAAACGTGACATTCGAGAGGCTGGGCGCTGAAATTCCACGGCTCTGCCCTTTCTCCTCGAACATTGTTTCCATGCCTTCCATTGGCTCAAAAAGTGAGAGACCTTCCTCCGCAAAGTTGCCAATCACCAGACCTAGCTTTCCATTATTGCGAAAATCCGCGACATCAATTCCCATCCCCGCCTTAGCTTTTCCGCTCATTGAAAAGGCGATCCCACTCTCAACTCCCTTGTCGGTGAAGTGCTTTCCCGCCTCATTCATCAGTAAAAAGTTCGCCCAGGTATCATTGGCGACGGCGATATCCAGCCAGCCATCGTGGTTATAGTCCGCCACGGCTATCCCAAACGATTTTCCCAGAGCAATGTCCAGCAGGCCCAGCTCCTTGGTCACATCACGGAACTTGCCCGTGCCCTCATTGTGGAAAAGTGTGCAGCGTGCTCCTTCGAAGTTACCCGGCGGGCAGTAGCCACGGATTCCGTTCTTCCCGCAGTACGGGTCAATCTCAGGAGACCACTTAACATACTGACACACAAAAAGATCGAGTTTGCCGTCGTTGTCGTAGTCTAGCCAGGCACTGCTGCTGCTCCACTTGTGCTCTAGTTTCGTCCCCGGCAGCGGTACCCCAACCGTCCCACTCTCTTTTGTAACATTACGGAAGCCTTTGCCTGCCTCATTATGAAAGAGATGGTTGGGCCCGACCGCCGTCAGATAGATATCCTCAAAACCATCGTTGTCGTAGTCGCCCACGGCCACACCCATCCCGTAGAGCGTGATCCCCAGCCCTAGCTTCGCCGTGACATCTTCAAATTTTCCCGTGCCTAAGTTGTGGTAGAGCTTGGGAGTGGTCTTAATAGGATTGGGGTCGCCCGGCCAGGTCGTGCTGTTCATGATGAGCAGGTCGAGCTTGCCATCGTTATCGTAGTCGAAAAATGCCAGCCCGGAGCCGACGGTCTCTGGCATGAGCTTGCGCCCTCGACTCCCATTGACATGCTTAAAATCAATCCCAGCGGAGTGCGCGATATCGGTGAAAACAATGGGGCGGTGTGCCGCGCTTGTCGTCGGGTTGCTTATTTTGTTGCTCGGCTGACAGCCCACCAGAAAAGTGGCTAGGCTGAGGGCGAAGAAATGGCATTTCAACGGGCAATGCCCTCAATATTTTCAAGCTTCTCGGACATCCCTAGCCGCCGGTAGAGGTCCCTGAGCGTATTTTTCAGCACGGTATCCTTGAGATTCAGCGCGTAGGCTCTCTCGTACTGATTGACCGATTCAGAAGCATCCCCCATAGCCAGGAGTAAGGCTGCATACTCCGTAATCTCGGCGGAAGTGGCGTTATTGCGCCGCGCTTTGGTCTGAAGAGTCTGGCGTTTCTGCTCAAACACGACATACTTCTGGTACAGTTTGAGCATCTCCTGGCTTCCCGCCGCGTTTCCTGACCGGGCATAGATTCGGCCTAGCTCCAGATAGGCAGGGCCATTGCCCGACTCTAAATCAATGGCATGCTCGATACAACGTGCGGCTCGGGCGAGCTGGTTTTTAGCGGCGTAGCACTGCCCTAGTGCCAGCCAGACATCTTCCTGATCGGGGAGCTGAAAGACCACACGCTCGTACAAGGCGGTCGCTTTTGCTAGACGATCCCCCACACTATTGCGCGCAAAGTAGAGGCTGGCCAATTCTTTCGCGTAGGTTGGGTTGTCCGGATCGAGCTTGACCGCACTCTCCAGCTCCGCCTCGGCTTCATCGCGCTTGCCGATCTTTTCGAGGATCACCGAGCGCTGGTAGCGGATCGAGGGTGCCTGTTTTGGGTCAAGTTTGATGAGCTTGTCGAGACACGCCAGGCGTTCCGGGTACTGGTCTGTGACCTCGTAGGCACGCAGGCGCAGGACTAAATCATCAACCGTCTCACTCTTGGTGGCCTCAAAAATTGTCGCCAGGTACTCTTTTTTCTTTCCTAGCCCTAAGTACGCCTCGGCCACCGCGGTCAGCCCACGCCGCTTCTTAACCGGGTCTGTGGAGGTAGCAGCTTTACGTGCCCGCTCCAGCGCGAGGGGGTAGTTGTGCTGAAGCCCAGCGGCGACGGCTTCCCAGTAGGTTGCGTTGTCCGTGTCTCCTGCCTGGCGGTAGGCCTCCATGACTTGAAGCGCACGATTGATATCGGGGTTGGTGAGGGCAAGCCGCTCTAGTGCCGATGCTGCACGCTTGAAATCTCCTCGCCGGGCGTATTCCAGGCCAATACGCTCGTAGACATCAGGAGCATTGGGGTTTACCCGATTGGCTTTCTGCCAGACTTTCAGCGCACCATCGTAGTCTTTGAGCTTGTTGAGAATCAAGCCATAGAAGTACAGTGCCGCCGACTCGTCGGGTGTCTCTTTAAGAGCGGCTTCCGCGTATTTCTTCGCCGCTTCGGTCTCACCCGTTGTGAGGGCACAGCGCGCCGCTAAGATATATCCACCGGTGTAGCTCGGGTTTGTCTCTACGAGATACTTTGAGACATCAAAGGCGGATTTATTATTTCCACACTCTAAAAAAGCCAAGCTCAGACGTTCTAGTTCCTGTGTGGATAGTGATTTTTTATCTACACCCTCCCAGAAACGCTTCAAGACTTCATCGGCTCTTTTGGAAACTCGGTTATTGATATAAAAGCCCGCCAGGTTTGCCACGGGCTCCCATTTTCCAGGAGCGAGCGTAATCGCTTTTTCCAGCTCTGGCTTTGCCCGGTCCGGCTCCGCAAGATGAGTCAGAGAGCGTCCCAGGGGGCCCGAAATCTGCGTGTCTGGCATTCCCAGGGAGCGGGCTGCCTCTAGGTTGCGCCGTGCCGCGAAGTAAAAACCGGAGCGCTCCTCAACAATCCCAAGGTTGAGATAGGCTTCTTTATCGGTGATATCTTTCTTGAGGCGAGCCTGCCAGTAGCGCTGCTTTATCTCAAGGCTTGCGGAATCGGGGGGAAGAGGGGGTTTTCGTGCCATCCACCGGGTAAGCGCCAGTGCACTCAGTGTGAGCCCGAGGACAATACAGAGGAGAGGAAGCAGGCCATTACGATGTTTAGTGGGAGACGCCAGTGTGGCTTGAGATTCCAGATCCATGAGCGTAACGAAGGAACAACGCCGGAAGAAGGCTCCCCCGGCGTTGCAGTCTCGATGCTGAGCCTACCAGGCAGAGCCTCTGTTATCGTTGCCACGAACACCATTGTCAGCAAAGATATCGAACGGGCCACCCCAGTCGGCTTTGGTATCTAAGGCATTGCCAGGGTTACGACCGATCCTGGTCTTGCCTGGGATAATCCAGTACTGGCTTAGCTTGATCGCTTTTGCATGACCATCAAAGAAGATCACGTTACAGAAACCAGCGTGACGAGCAACCGGTGTCATGTAGGCATCGCCGCCGCCATCCCAGCTAGAGCGAAGTGGAGTCTCGAAACGGGCGCTTGCTGCAGCCTTGTAGCCGCCTGGCCCCTTGTAGTTATCCGGGTTTGCTCGGAATGCCACACGAGCCGCCTGGTTCGTTGACCACATATCCCCATCGGCACCCATTGTCAGTGCACCAGAGTCGGCGAACATAACGGTCTCTGCCGGGCGGCTGTAGCTTGCCGAAGAGGCGACGCTACCATCCCAGGTCGTCATCGGATCGTTGATGCCGTAGCCTGTTCCTATACCATTACGCACACCCTCAGCATCATCGGCCCAGTCCGGCCCCTGCTTGGACGACTGGCTGGGACAGACCAATACGTTATAGTTCTTCACGTAGGGCTGAATAATGTAGTGCCAGAACCGCTTCCAGTCCGCCACAGAACCATTGCCAGGGCCTCGCCCCGTGTAGACACCCGACGCACCGTAGCCGAGCTCACTGTTGGCATAGCTCATGTGAGCGGGAAGCTCCGATTCATCGTAGTCCTGCGCATACATCATGGCGCCGATTCCGAGCTGCTTTGTATTGCTCAAACAGGCGATAGAGCGAGCCTTTTCACGTGCCTGTGCAAAAACGGGGAAGAGAATTGCTGCCAGAATCGCGATAATCGCGATCACCACGAGGAGCTCGATAAGTGTAAAGCCTGCCTTCTTAGCAGACACCAAAGTTGTCTTCATGTAGAAAACCTCCCTGTAAAATTTCAACGATGATTCTCAAACTTTAGAGTCTTCAAAACTTTTCGAAAACCCGTTTAGATAATATATCACATCCCTGCCTTCGAGCGCAAAGGTAAGATTGCACACTGCATTATACTACGACGCTGCGAAGATCGTGTCGCGGTTCTGGAGATGGCCTCGTAGGAGCTTTCGCGTGAGGGGGAGCTTACCATCAACCACGCCCTGTGCCTTGGCCATCGCGACAAATTTCTCGGCATTCTGGAGAGTCTTCTCCCCGATTACCACGCCTTGGGCATAGAGCGTATGGTCGAACTCCTCACGCGGGTGCACCGCACCATCGTGGATGTGCAGGGTGGGGAAAAACAGGGAGTTGCCCATGCGATTGTCGAACTCAAAGGCTATCGGGTGGACACTGGCACCGTTTTTGGCCGCCGCCTTGAGCTGAAAGACCGTGAAGCCAAAGCGTCGGTAACCGGGCACCTGATCCCAGGTCTCTTTGGGAATAGTAAAGCGTGGGTCAAGCCGGGTAAAGTCCGCGACGGTCGGCACAAAGCTCGCCACAAAATCTCCTACTTCCTCAACGGGCAATAGAGGATCGGCTGCCTTGGAGAATGATTTCAGCCCGCCGCCGCCCGATCGGGTAGCGGGCTCGACAGGAAAGCCTTTCCTGAGATCGTCGAAGAAGCTGGCGTACTCTTTCAGGTTGACAAAGCGCACCGCATCAGGCTTGCCTTGCACCACAGGAATAGGCAGGATCATGGCGACAGGCTTTTGTGCCTTCCAGTGCATCTGGTAGACCACAAACTGGCTTCCTTTGCCCGTCAGCCGCGCAAAAATCCGCGTGTTGGTCACGCTCTCCACCGCACCGGAAAAACAACACATGAGACTAGTCCTCCAGCCCATTGGACTCAGAGTCGCGGCGCAGGCTTCACTTCTTGCCGTAGAGGGCTTCGGGGTCCGTGAGGACGGGAGCAATCTCGGCCCACTCACTCCCCTTGGCCTCGCGGAAGTAGCACGACTCGTGGCCGGTGTGGCAGGTGGGACCGATAGGCTCGGCGAGGATTAAGAGCGAGTTGTTCTCGCAGTTCACGCGAATCGAGCGCACAAGAAGAAACATCCCGCTCGTCTCGCCCTTGAGCCAGAACTTCTGGCGCGAGCGGCTCCAGAAACAGACCTTGCCCTCGCTAATAGTGCGCAAGAGCGAGTCGCGGTTCATAAAGCCCAGCATCAGGACGGTCTGGTTGTTCACATCTTGCACAATTGCCGGAACCAGCCCATTCTCATCAAAGCGAAGCGTATCTATCGGAAAGTTCATGCGTTCTTTTTTCGTTCGGGGAGATTGCGCGGCTGGCGGCGTGCGACCAGCCAGAGTGCTTCGTCGTAGCCATCGCCAAAATCCACACGGGTGACGGCGGAACAGGAGAATTTTTGGATTTCCCCCCACTCGGCCCCGCGTGAGACCGCCTGGAAGTGTACCTTCTTTTTGCCAAAACCCACCACGCGCCCAATCTGAAACGAGCCCCCCGTGCGCTCCTGAAAGACCTCTAGTAGCGGAAAATGCGCGCCCACCGACGAGAGCAAGCCGGGCATGTCCACGAGTAAGAGATCCGGCTGGGGCTTGGGGCGCTCTCCCAATAGCTTGAGTGCAACGGGAGCAAATGTCTCGTCTTCGATGCACTCCTCAATATCTTTGATCCGAATGGCAGTGTAGCCATTAAGCCGCATCGCCCCCGCGTTCAGAACCTGCATGAGCACCAGAGTGTCTGAGGCACTCACCACAAAACCGCGCCATGGACGCGTATCACAACCCCGGCGAACCCAGACTAGGCTCTCGGTGGTGTAGGCCAGCTTCAGTGCGCGAACGATCTCCCCACGTTTCATGACTCTCCCCCTCCTGCGTTCTTTATCGCACACCCCTCAAGACAAATTAAAACACGCCGCCTGATTGCCCCCCATCCAGCGCGCCGCTAGCGTCAGGGCTTGTTTCTCCGTGAGAAGCCCCTCGCTTACCTCGGCTTGCAGCGCTCGTGTCAGCCAGGCTCGTGCCTGAAACGCGTAGCTCACGCTGGCATTAGGCCAGAACGAGTCGCCGCCGAAGGCAAAGAGCTTGTTGGCGGGAACTGCGTGAATCACATGGCGCACGAAGTCGCGGGTGGCGTACGGGTCAATACTCCACGCCCAGCAAAGATCCAGGAAAACATTGGGAAAGTGCTTGGCAAGCGCTATTTGTTCATGCCCATAGGGGTAGCTTGTGTGCATCAGAACAAAGCGCGCCTCAGGGTAGCGGCGCAGAAGCCCGGTCAGCAAGCCCGACGGTATGCGCTCGATGGGCATGTAGCTATGGCCTGCATAGTATCCGGTATGGATCTTAATCGGTAGTTCATGCCGGATCGCCTCCTCAA
The DNA here is from genome assembly GCA_031387365.1 of Armatimonas sp. Taxonomy (GTDB): domain Bacteria; phylum Armatimonadota; class Armatimonadia; order Armatimonadales; family Armatimonadaceae; genus Armatimonas. The sequence continues at coordinate 30,413 of JANNDD010000264.1, forward strand.
TGCACCGTGCAAACATCCAGTCTCCCAGCGCGAGTTTATCGGCCTCCGTTGGCTCCGATTTTCCCAAAAGCGGCGCGATCTCGCTGTCCGTGCGCTCCTGCCAGTGCAGGGTTCGGTTGTAGGCGTGCTGGCTTTTGATCGCAACGGCCTTCGGAGCCCATCGTGCAAAGCTCTTGCCGATGTGTTCCCGAACAGCCTCTGGAGTGGTGCAGCCCTCAGGAACATTGCCCTGCACCAGCCCCACCACGCTGCTATCGTACTGGAAGAAATTATCGTCGCTGGGGTCCCAGTCCCAGCGGAAGTCATCTATCTGTACATAGGAAAGATTTGCAACATCTCGCAAGAGCCGCAGCCGCTCGCCGGGTTTTCGGAAGCTCTGCGCAAGCTTCTGCGCCGCCGGGAGCGCCTCGACAGCAAGCTCATCCATCCCATAGACCCGCTTGGCCGTCAGCCGAACTGCCTCGCCGTAGCCCGTGTGCTGGATCGCCTCCCAGGCAGTCCGAACGCCCAGGAAGCGCCCGGCCAGATCAGGGTCATTGCGATCCGTGAGCCGCTTCAGCGCCTCAGCGCTCGCCCCGGCGACCGCGAGATCCGCCCGCGTGTAGTGGTCGAATAGATCCTCTAAAACATCAGGGCCATCGGCGAGAAACTTCTCCTCCGTATGTAAGTGCTCGTGCGTGTCCGCCAGCGGCGTCGTGGCGATAAAAGCGGTAAGGTCGGTCATGGATTTTCCTCATAGAATCGTAGACGCTCTTCATAGAGCTGAATCAATCACTCTTGTACTGATTGCACCGAAAGCAAGCGTAGACAAGATTTGCCAGTTCATCGCTTCCTTGCGCGGAGAGCGGCTGGTAGTGATCAACCGTTAGCTCCCCCCCTGCTTGTTGCTCCGATGTGCCACAGTAGCCACAGCGAAACTGGAAAAGCTGGCGGAGCGTTTCATGCTGAGGATGTGCCATGTCCTATGCCGCATGAACACGGGGAGCCTGACGTAGCCGAGAAAGCTGCTCGCGTAGCTGGCCGCCACGCTCCTGCAAACGGGAAAGCTCAGCTTCAAGCTCCTGGATGCGCACCTCAAGACTTGTCTGATGTGCTCGTACTTCTGCTAGTTCCTGGGTATCAAGCGCGGCCAGAGCTGTTTTGTAGAACGTTAGATCAGCATCAGAGAGCATCTCCCCCTGCACATGACGGAGATGCAGATTTTGAAAGCGGCGGGTCTGGGTAGCGTCCATAAGGTTATTTTACCGGACGAACAGCCACACCTGCACCTGCAAGATAATCTTTGAGCTGTGCGACCGTGTACTCGCCGTAGTGGAGCATGGAGGCCAGAAGCACTGCGTCGGCGCGGCCCTCGGTGACGGCGTCCACTAAGTGCTGTGGTGTCCCGGCTCCCCCCGAGGCGATCACGGGAATGGGGACGAGATCAGAGATGGCGCGGGTGAGGGGCAGGTCGTAGCCCGTCTTCATTCCATCGGCGTCCATCGAAGTGAGTAAAATCTCGCCCGCGCCGAGCTTTGCCACGCGCTCGGCCCACTCCAGCGCGTCTATACCCGTGGGAGTGCGTCCGCCGTGCGAGTGCACCTCCCAGCCCGATTTCGTGTTGCCCGTTTTTTTCGGGTCAATCGCGACCACGATGCACTGGCTTCCAAAGCGCTCGCTGGCCTCACGGATCAAATCAGGGTTCTTCAGCGCCGCCGAGTTGATCGAGACTTTATCGGCTCCCGTGGCAATCATACGCCGGACATCGTCCACGGAAGTAATGCCGCCGCCCACGGTAAATGGGATAAAAACTTGCTCGGCGACCCGGCTGGCAAGCTCAAAGATCAAGCTGCGCTTGTCCGACGACGCCGTGATGTCCAGAAAAACCAGCTCATCCGCGCCCTGGGCATCGTAGCGTGCCGCTAGCTCCACAGGATCGCCCGCATCGCGCAGGCCCAGAAAATTCACGCCTTTAACGACGCGACCCTCTTTGATATCAAGACACGGAATAATCCGGCGGGTTAGCATGACTTTTATTCTATCGCGGCGAATAGTTGCGGCAGCATGAAACAAGAACCAACACTGCGTATCCCCGCCTTCACCGCCTACCTGGAGCCACAGGACTACAAGCCCCTCAGTATAAACAATGCCCTTGTCTGGTATGGTGAGCTTAAGGCGACAGGCTCTCTCCAGCTCTCGGTGGAGCGAAAGGGTATGGAGAATGGCCCTGTGCGCTGGAATTTTTCTGTCGAGCGTGTCTCTGAGGACACAGGGGTTCGGAAAGTCAAGGTAGGCCCCCTCGAAGGGGGGGAGGTGATCTCGGTCGGAGCAGGGGCGAAGTCAGAGAGTGGGCATGAGCTTCTTCTGTCCAGAGAGCTAACGATTCGTAAACCAGGCTACTATCGCTTTAGAGTTATGGGAGAGTTTCCCAGCCCAGTGGAGACGCTTATTCTCTCGGGCCCGGCTTGCAAAGATGCACACTTCAATCTTAAGGAGCGCAAGAACTGCGCCTC
>JANNDD010000289.1:0-1268 GCA_031387365.1 Armatimonas sp.
GCAAGTGTCGCACGACCTCAAAGAGTATGGGGGCAATCAGAAACTCCCGCCGCGCTGTCTCACTATCGAAAGCAAGATTTTGGAGGGCATAGGTCAAGCGCTCAGACAACGCCTCGACCCAGGATAGCTCTTGAGCATCTGCGGGTAAAGCCATCGAACTGGCTTGGAACTGATAGCCAAACGCCTCTGCAAGCTCACGAGGCCGCGCTGTCAGCTTGTAGTAATCATGAAAACCACGAACCGTGGTCGGGAGTGTCAGTTGCATTGTGGGAGCTCCTACTTGTTCGGCGCTATGGGCTGGATTTTTGCGCTCCACTCTAACATTCGGCGGAGCGGAACTTCGGATTTTAGGCGCAGGTCTTCGTCCATTTGTAGCTCGGGCTGGCCGTCTTTGAGGCACAGATAGAGTTTCTCTAAAGTGTTCAGACGCATGTACGGACAGCTCGCGCAGGTGCAGCCGGAGTTGGGCGGGGCGCAGATAAACTCGGCGTCGGGGCGGGCTTTTTGCATCTGGTGCAGAATCCCCACTTCCGTGTTGACGACGAACTTCTTGTGCTCGGGGTGCGTTTTCACGTAGTTGAGGAGCGCCAGGGTCGAGCCGATGAAGTGGGCTTTGTCCAGCACCGCTTCCTCACACTCCGGGTGCGCGATCACGGTGGCGTCGGGGTGGGCGTTGATCAGCAGCGCGAGGCGCCGGGCGTTGAACTGCTCGTGGACGATACAAAAACCCGGCCAGAGGATCATCTCGCGACCCGTTTGCTTCTCGACCCACTTGCCCAAGTGCCGATCCGGGCCAAAGACAATCGGCTGGTCTTTGGGAATCATAGCGACGAGCTGCGCGGCGTTGCTACTGGTCACGATTAAATCGCTCATGGCCTTCACCGCCGCCGACGAGTTGATGTAGTTGACCACATAGTGCCCCGGATACTGCTTCAGCCACTCGCCATACACATCGGCGGGACAGCGATCCGCCAGCGAGCAGCCGGCATCTAGGTCGGGCAGATAGACGGGCTTGCTGGGATTGAGGATCTTTGCCGTCTCCGCCATGAAGTGCACGCCGCAGAACACTATACTGTCCGCCTCTGTCTTCGCCGCCGCCTGCGCCTGTGCCAGCGAGTCGCCCACAAAATCCGCCAGATCCTGAATCTCGGAGTCCTGGTAGTAGTGCGCTAAGATAACCGCGTTTTTCTCTTTTTTAAGCTTGAGAATCTCCGCGACTAAGTCTAGCGACGGGTCAATTTTCTCGGCGCGGGCGGTCAAGTCATACG
>JANNDD010000305.1:0-2850 GCA_031387365.1 Armatimonas sp.
TGTGTGGAGTTAAGATGCTCCATGCAATTCTCTGTTTTCGAAGGAGTTATTTTTATGCGAAGTCGCAACCGAGCCTTTACGCTCATCGAACTCTTAGTCGTTATCGCCATTATCGCGATTCTTGCCGCCATTCTCTTTCCCGTCTTTGCTCAGGCCCGTGAAAAAGCCCGTGCCACGGCCTGTCTCTCTAACCTCAAGCAGATCGGTCTCGCGTTGATGATGTACACGCAAGACTATGACGAGACAAACCCGCCCTACAACGATGGAGTGATCAACTTCAACGCGCCCGCCGTCGTGGCCACGACCCCGAACTTTCTGGGCTGCCTGACACCCTATACCAAGAACAAGGGCATCTACTTCTGCCCCTCCGTGCCCAATGGCGCGGGGACGCAGGCCTGTGATGCCGTTGCTGTCCCGGAGAGCTGCACCAGCTATCTGGGTAATGCCCCGATTATCGGAGCCACCATCGCCGCGATTCCCAACCCGGCGGACATTGTCTACACCCAGGAGCTCTTTAATAAGCGCAACTTTGCCTTCATGCGCCCCCGAGTCTTAAATGCTACCGCAGGAACCTACCAGTGGTGGCACTTCCCCCGTGGCATAGGAACTCAGGAGAACTACACGACCACGCACATGGAGGGCGGCAACGTGCTCTTCTGTGATGGCCATGCCAAGCACAGGAAGGCAAAGTCCATGCGCTCCAGCGACTACGGCCTGACCCCCGATGACCCTATCACCGTAGACTTCAACAAGGCCTACACCCGCGCTTTTTAGGAGCCCTATGTTAAGTACACACGAGGTGGCTCAGTTTCACGAGCAGGGCTACCTTGGCCCCTACACACTCTGCTCCCTGGACGAGATGGCGGTGATTCGCTCGCGTATCGAAACTGAGGTGCTCACTTCGGATGGCCCCAACCCTAAGACACGCCTCCAGTGCCGTCATCTCGACCAGCGTTTTCTCTACGATCTTTGTGCGCTTCCGGCGATCGTGGATCGTGCTGAGAGCCTCTTTGGGCCTGACTTGGTGCTTTGGGCGACCTATTTCTTTAACAAAGAGCCCGGTGGCAGCGAGATTCCCTGGCACCAGGACTTCAACTACTGGCCACTGGAGCCCGTGGTGAACCTCTCCGCATGGCTGGCGATTGACCCCGTGACTATCGAGAACTCCTGCGTGAATATTATCCCTGGCTCGCACAAGAAAATCATCAAACACTTGCCCAGCCGCGAAGGGATGGCCTTTGGCGAGGAGGCTGATCCGGCACAAGTAGATGCCAGTAAGGCGATCCCGATGGAGCTTGCGCCGGGTGAGTTCTTTCTCTTCAACGAGCGCACGCTGCACCAGTCCAATAAAAATATGTCGCAGAAACGGCGGATGGGGATGACCATGCGCATCACGGTGCCGTTTGTGAAGATGACCCACGATAATAGCCCACTCTTTCCAGGGCATGCCAACATCCAGCTTCGTGGCACGGATCACCTGGGCTTTAACCGGCTTACTCTGCCACCCGAGACGAACCCATGAGTCTGCGCTGGGTGCTGGTGGGACTGCTCTTTCTGGCCTCCGTGCTGAACTATGTAGACCGGCAGACCCTTTCGATTCTCGCCCCGACCATCCAGAAAGACCTAGGGATGACCGATCCGCAGTACGCGATGGTCAATAACTTCTTTCTGGTTGCCTACACGATCTCCTATCTGGTCTCGGGCCGCTTGACAGACAAGCTGGGGCCGCGAAAGGCACTCGCGCTCTATATTTCGTTCTGGTCTGTGGCCAATATGCTCACCGGGCTCTCACGCTCCCTGACCTCGCTGAGCGCCTTTCGGTTTCTGCTGGGCCTCGGTGAGGCGGGGAACTGGACGACAGCGCCCAAGCTGGTCTCTGAGTGGTTCTCCGCCAAGGAGCGTGGTCTTGCCATTGGGCTCTATACACTTGGTGCGACCATCGGTGCCACGATTGCGCCTCCGCTGATTCTCTGGCTCGCCTCAACCGGCCACTGGCAGAACGCGTTCTTTGCCACGGGCGCGGCGGGCCTGCTCTGGCTGATCCCCTGGTTGCTGGTATACAAGTCTAACCCCCTAACCCCCGCCGCCCCCCTAGCCCCCGCCGAGCGGGGGAAAGAGAAGGTGGCGTGGCAAGTCGTCCTCGCTTTGCTCCTGGCGCGCCTGCTCACTGATCCACTGTGGTATTTTATCCAGTCCTGGTTTGCCAAGTATCTGGTGGCGGAGCGTGGGCTGACGCAGCTGCAGGTCAGCATTACCTGGGTGGTCTTTCTCGCGGCGGACTTTGGCGCGATTGGTGGCGGCTGGCTCTCGGGAGTACTCATTAAACGCGGGATGCCAGTGGTAGCGGGACGCCTGCGGGTGATGCTTTTGTGTGCCTGCCTCACGCCTCTCACGGCGCTGATCGCGCTTGCGCCAACGGTGAACGGGGCTCTTGTTTTTGCGATGATTGTTACGCTGGCGCACATGGCCTGGATGATCAACGGCACCACACTGGTCACGGATTTGATTCCTAAAGATAAGCTGGCGACTGTCTTTGGTTTAGTGGCGGCCGGGAGCACGCTCGGCGGACTCCTGATGAACTCTCTGGTCGGAAATACCGTCGGTGCTTTCGGCTACCGCCCGACATTTTTTGCCCTCTCCGGGCTCCATCTCTGCGCCTTTGCCCTACTGAGCATCGCTCTCAAGAAAGAATAAAAATATGTTTCTTTTACCTTTCATTTGTTTGTCACAGATAACATCGAGTCTGGTTGATCCAAAGACTCCAGTGCAGGCAAGACCCGCTTCCTCGCCGGTAGACAGTAAAGACCGCTGGAGCCTGGTTTTCTCCGATGAGTTCAATGACACGACGAT
>JANNDD010000316.1:0-2852 GCA_031387365.1 Armatimonas sp.
AATCTACAACAACCCCCACGGCGCAAAGGGACTCCCTGGCTCCGTCTGGCACTAGATTACGAGGGGGTAAGCACCATGTGTAGAGGAAATAAAGTCGCTTACAAGGCGACCGCTCTGACCAACTGAGCTACCAGGGCAAAAAACAAAAAAACGGCTCCCCCTGCACTGAAGGATTATCAGACGCGATGCAGTGCCCTCCCCGAGCGCGTGGTGCGCCCCGTTTTTCGGATGGTCTGTCGTTTTGTCCTCATGGCCTCTCTATCGCGGTGCGGCGATTCGCTGCTAAAGAGGCTACAATGGCTCCTGTGGAATTGGCAGATTTGGCAGACTTTTCGGTTGACTCTCTTGAAGGAACGAACACGGTAGCACACTGGCTGGCCGAGCGTCTGGAGCCGGGGGCGCTGGTGTGTCTGTCGGGTGACCTTGGGGCAGGGAAGACGACATTCACGCGGGCGCTGGTGGCGGCACTGGGCTCGCCCGCCTTGGTCTCCTCGCCGACATTTACCCTGGTGCATGAGTACGATGGTGGGAGGGTTCCGATAATTCACATGGATGCCTATCGGCTTGCAAGTGGTGCAGAGTGGGAAGCGGCGGGTCTGGCGGAGTATCTGGAGGGGCGCAATGTGGTGTTGATTGAGTGGCCGGAGCAGATTGCCGATGCACTCCCCCAGGCATGCTGGCGGGTGGCACTCACCGATACCGGGCCGGAGTCGCGGCTAATCCACATATCTTCCCCGCTTGGCGGGGGCAGGGGGGGCTTGTGAAGATTCTTGCGCTGGATACGTCAGGAGATACCTGCTCGGTCGCGATTGTCGAGGATAAGGAGCTGCTGACAGAGGTTAACTTCGCGCATCACCGACGGCTCACGGAGCGTCTGCCGGGCATCGTGGAGTTTGCACTGCGCGAGGCGGAGCTCACCCTGGAAGACCTGGATGCCCTTGCCGTGGGCCTTGGCCCGGGGAGCTTTACGGGTGTGCGGGTGGGTGTCACGATGGCCAAGACCTGGGCGGAAGTGCTGGGCAAGCGCATGATCGGGGTGAGTAGCCTGGATGCGATGGCAAGCGCGGTGTCGGGTGCGGGAGCTCCCGTGGTCGTTGTGGTGCCTTCGCGAAAAGACGAGGTGATCGCGGCGTTCTACAAAGGCGGTCGCTCGAACCCCGTTGCCGAGCCGAAGGTGCTTCTGACCAGCGAGGTTTTAGCGCAGGCCACTGAGGTGCTGGGCGAGCCACGCCTCCTCGTGCTGGGAGAGTGTGCCCACTGGATCGCGCCCAACACACAGGCAGTGCTCCGCGCCGCCTCGCCCCGCGCCTTTCAGATCGCGCGGCTTGGCCAGGCACGCCTGCGCGTGCAAGGCCCCGACGATGTCGCAACGCTCGCGCCGCACTATGTCGCGCCTCCACCGATTCGCGCTCCCAAGGTAGCACTATGACATTTCGTGATTTACCGTCGGTGGAGAGGCTCAGTGCGCAGCTTAGTGAGCTCACGCATGAGCTGGCCGTTGCTGTGGCGCGGCAGGCGATTGACGAAGCCCGGGAGCAACTGAGAGCGGGTGAGGTGGTGGGGGATTTGCTTGCCCGTGCCCGTGAGCTTGCTACTGCAATGGGGCGCAGTCAGCTCCGGCGAGCGATCAATGCGACGGGCGTTTTGCTCCACACCAATCTGGGCCGCGCGACACTGGCTCCGAGCGCTGTCGCCGCCGTCGCTGCTGTGGCGAGTGGGCATGCGACACTGGAAGTGGACGAGGACACGGGGGGACGAGGGAGCCGCCAGACCCTAATCGCGCAGCTTTTTCGTGACCTCACCGGCGCCGAGGACGCTGTTGTGGTGAACAACAATGCAGCGGCGACGGTGCTAGCGCTGGCCGCGATTGCGTGCGGCAAAGACGTGATTCTCTCTCGTGGTGAGCTGGTGGAGATCGGGGGGCACTTTCGTCTGCCTGAGGTGATTGTTCAGTCGGGAGCAAGGCTTGTCGAAGTGGGGACGACCAACCGCACCCGGATCGCGGACTTTGAGAAGGCAATTTCGGAGAACACGGGAATGCTGCTGCGCTGCCACCCGAGCAATTTTCGCATGGTTGGCTTCACGGAATCGGCAGCGCTGGAGGAGCTTGTCGCCTTGGCCAAGCAGACCAATATCCCCTTTGGCGATGACATTGGCTCAGGTGCGCTGGTCGATTTCTCCCCGTTCGGCCTCACGGATGAGCCGCAGGTGCAGAAAAGTGTTGCGGCGGGCGCGGATCTGGTCTGGTTCTCGGGAGATAAGCTGCTCGGCGGCCCCCAAGCGGGGATTCTTCTCGGGCGCAAAGATCTCATTGCGCTGTGCAAACAGCACCCCCTGATGCGCGCACTCCGCCCGGACAAGCTCACGCTTGCAGCGCTGGAGGCGACACTACGGCTCTATCAAACTGGACGCGCCTGGGACGAAATCCCGACCCTGCGCCGCATCCGAAGGGACGATGCGGAGATCGCACGCCGCTGCCGCGTTCTCGCCCGAAAGCTCCAGAAACGGGGCTTTGATGCCACTGTGGAGGCCACGTTTTCGCAAGTGGGCGGCGGCTCGCTCCCGGATCGCCGCTTACCGTCGCACGCGGTGGTGATCCGCGCCGAGAACCTGCCCGCTCTCGCCCGAATGCTCCGCCAAGCCGCCACGCCTGTCTATGGGCGCATCGAGCGTGACAGGCTCTTGCTGGATCTACGGGCCGTGAATAAAGACGAAGAAACCACGCTGGTTGCCGCGTTTGATTCCCTCCCTTCCCCCGGCCCCCTCCCTCCCGATAACGGGAGGGAGGGGGAGTCTGAGGGGGTTTTCCTACCCCCACCCAACCCTCTCCCATTATTGGGAGGGGGTGCCGA
>JANNDD010000388.1:0-8030 GCA_031387365.1 Armatimonas sp.
CGAGGAGATTGTCCAGCTCTTTGAAATCTTCAACACTGTGCCACGCGGAGAGCTGCAAGTGGATGACTTTAAGCTGACACTGGAGCAGCTTCGGCAGCAGGAAGAGTCGCGTGCCAAGCGCGGTGTCCAGCGCTGGAGTCAGTATGTCCGAGACAATGCCACGGGCAAGATCGCAGGCTTTACTGAGCTGATGTGGAACCCGCATAAGCCGACGTTTGCACACCAGGGAATCACCGCCGTCTGGCCGCAGTACCGCGGCAAGCGTCTGGGCCGCTGGCTGAAAGCCGAGCTGCTCAAAAAACTTCAAGCCGAGCGCCCCAATGTCACGATTGTGCGTACGGAGAACGCTGATAGCAATGAGGCGATGCTCAAGATCAACACCGAGCTAGGTTTTAAACCCTATCTGGCCGAACACGTCTGGCAAGTACCCACGGAGACGGTGAAGGCGTACCTGGGGGGATAGTTGGCGGACAACCGGCGGCCGATCTCAACCGACGGATTAATGCCCCCCCAGAAACCGCCGCGTCGGGCCGGGGTAGGGAACCCCTTTGCCTTTCACGCTCTCCCATATCACACGGTTCAGGGTCTGCTCTTCCGCTTCATCTAGCTGATCGGGCTCGTCTAAGTCCATCTCCGCAGACTCTTTTGCTGCCTGCGTGCCACCGGGGTTCTTGGCGTTGAGGTCTATTTTGGGCGGACGGCAGGCGTAGGCGGTGAGATCCGCTTTTGTGCCAAAGCTGGCCCAGAGCGGGGTGGCGTTGGCATCGAAGACGGAGAGCGGTGGGACATTTAAGATCAGCTCCATCGAGCGCAGGAACGAGCAGGTGGTGTAGAACGTCGAGTCCACGCGCGCTGTGCGGGTGTAGGGCGAGACCACCAGGCCTACCGTGCGGTGGGCATCCACGTGGTCGGGGCCGTTCTGGGCATCGTCCTCGATCACGAAGATCGCCATCTTGGGCCAGAACTTGCTCTTACTGCACGCCTCGATAATCTTACCGAGCCCTTGGTCATTGGACGCGACACAGGCTTTGGGGGTGAACGCCCCTGCGGTTGCGCCACGGGTGTGGTCCTCGGAGAGGGCCATGACCATGAACTTGGGGAGACTATTGCTCTTCTCGAAGTCCGCCAGCTCCTTGATAAAGATCTCGGCAGCTTTGTAGTCGCGCTCGCTCTTGCCACGCGCCTTTGCCCATTCCTCACTCTGGTTCTTATCGGTGTGGTAGTAGTAGGTGCGAAAGCTCACCCCGGCACGCTGGCAGGCATCCCAGATCTTACCCGAGGGTGTCTTGGTGAGGGGATCCCCAAAATCACCGCCCTTGAGCGGAGGTGCTCCCTTACCGCCATACTGAGCGGGCCAGGTGCGTTGCATGACATCCGGGACAAGGGCGGCGTTGCTCCAGTGGTGGCCGTCCACACTCACTTCCCCGGAGCAGTAGATATTGTCTAGTGTCACAAACTCCCGTGCTAGGGCATGGTGGTTGGGCGTGATGTCTTCGCCAAAGAGACAGAGCTTTTTATCTCCGTTGCCTTTCTCTAAGTCCCCGAGCACTTGGTCGTAGGTTCGGTTCTCTTTGATGATGTAGAGCACGTACTCAATGGGCGACTTCTCGCCGAGCTTACTGGGAATGGCGCTGCTACCCGGCTTGTTGTCGCGCACTTTGGGGACGTTGGCGAGGCACTTGCGGGTCTGCACCGCGAGCTGCGCCGCATCGGGCGTCTCAACCGTGGAGACGATCCCGGTTAGCAGGCTTGCGATATAGGGGAAGCCACGCGGGAACTCAGGGTCGGGCTTCTCACTGGGATTCGGGCCGGTGCCGATTCCCTTGCTGCTACCGATAAAGAGCTTCTTACCATCCTGCGAGCAGGTCACCGTGGTCGGGTAGTGTGCGGTGGGAATAAACCCGCTGACTTTGCTCCCGCCGCGGCGCTCGGTGGCGACCACGGCCACGGCGTTGATGTCCGAGCAGGCCACGTAGAGTGTCTTCTCATCCGGCGAGAGCGCCAGCGCCGACGGCGTGGCTCCGGGCGCGGACTGAAGCGAGAGCCGCGTGACGATTTTCTCAAGGAGCGGCGAGTCTTCGTCGCGAATAGACGCCGAGATATCGAGATTGGCAAAGTCAAACACCGAGACACTATCGTCGTTGCCGCAGGAGACAAACAGCCGCCCGTCCGAAGCCAGCAGCAGATCGTTGGGGTGTGCGCCCACTTTCAGCGTTCTTTTGGTCTCCAGTGTCTGCGCGTCTAGTACCAGAACCTGCGCCTTGCCCCAGAGCGCACAGAGAACATACTTACCATCCGCCGTCAGCTTCAGCGCCCCCGGCTTGGCCCCTTCCTCCAGCTCGCGCTCCACACGCGCATTGCCCTCTGTATCCAGTGCCACGAGCATGTCGCTGGCCAGGTCTGCCGCGTAGAGACGCTTGCCACTGGGAGCCAATGCGATCCCGCTCAGATAGACCCCGCTTGTCCGACGGTTCTTCTTCACGCCCGCCGCTGCGGGCTTTGTTTCGAGTACGGTCAGAGGCGCTCCGGGCGCGTAGCTCCCATCGGCTTGCTTACGGAGCACCTGGATCAGCCCGGAGTTACCGCCACAGACAAAGAGAGTCGCGCCATCGGGTGACCATGCCAGCCCCGCGTGCGTCCGGCCAAACTTCACCTGCTGCTTCAGTGCACCCGTCGCCGGGTCAATCAGGCTCACGCCATGCGCTGCGCCGCCGCCATTGGTCACGGCGAGTAGCTGGCCATCCGGCCGCAGCGCCGACGAGAGCAGCATGTCGCCGAGCTTTGCGTGAGCCGTTCCCGCCGGAGAGATCGTCCAGCCCGTCGCCGCGAGCTTCAAAGAGCCCCCCTTGAGCACGTCTAGCTTTTGCTGCGCCACCAGCGCCGCACTTCCCCCGAGAACAAGGGCTCCCGTCAGAGCCAGTGTGAGTTTCTTCATGATGCTCTGATTGTAGCGTAAGTCGGAATCAAAAAGATTAAATTACTGTGTCGGAGGCTTTCAATCCCCAGGCAGCTCGGGAATATCACTCGAACGCGTCGTGCGGATTTCCTGGACAATACGCCCTTGGAAGATCACAAACGTGCCCGCGAGCTGAAACACATCTCCTATGGGCAAGCCTCCGCCGTTACGCCGAGCCATCACACGGCCTTTGCGCCAGAAGCGTGGCGTGAGAAACTCTGAGAGGCGCATCTGCTTCAGGCCAAATGCTCGGTAGAGCTTTTTTGCTGGGTCGGAGAAGCGCGGTAGATCACCGAGGCCGTAGTGGGTGAAGAACGGTGCCGCCTGGGCCTCGCTTGCCATGTGGACTAGCGCGATTTGCACGCCCGTTGCCTCGATGCCCTCACGCCGCGCCGCCAGAATCGTCAGCACTTCGCGGCAGAAGGGGCAGCCTAGGTGGCGCGTGAAGACAACCATCGTCGGTGTGCGCTCCGAGAGTGCGCCCAGGCTCTCGCCCGTTTGGGCTTGTGCGTCCAGAGTGGGGGTGTCCAGTAGTGTGCCTTGCATAGAATCTCTCTAGGGAGTTACACGGATTCTCCGTCCGTAGTTCCTACCAGATGCGTGTGACGGGGAAGCTGTCCAGAACGGCGTCAACACTGACGAGGAGCACGCCTTCACAGATGGCTTGGGCCACAAGAAGGCGGTCAAAGGGATCACGGTGGTCTTGGGCGAACTGCCCCGCCAGTCGGGTGTGCTGGCTGGTGATAGGGCACTCTTTTGCACCAAGCTGTGTGAGAAGCCGAGCATAGAGCTGCTCGTCAAGAAAGGGCGCGACATCGGGCCACTTGCCTGCATGATGCTTGATACTCATCTCCCAGATGCTCACAGGGCTGACGCAAAGCTGGTTCTCGGGGGCTTCCAACAGTGCTCGTACACGCTCCGAGAGGCGCTCTGGTGCGCCCACTGCCCAGGCGAGGACATGCGTGTCAAGAAGCAGGCGCATCGGTGTAGAAGCTCTCCATTACGGAATCCTCCGTGGATTCGGTGAGATCACTCGTGAAGGCAATCGGATAGAAACCCAGCGTGCGTTTTTGCGGAGGGGCGGGTAACGCGATGAGCTGTGCCACGGGAGTGCCGTAGCGAGCGATGGTCACTTCCTCGCCGCGCAAAACCGCCTCGATCAGCCGCGAGAGGTGAGTTTTGGCTTCGTGTAGGTTGTAGGTAGACATAGATCTAGTTTACTTTTGTTGGTTTACTTTTGCAAGGCAATTTGCAGGTAAAATGCCGTATGCTACGTACTCTTCTCGCTCTGATTCTTTTTGGCCTCGCCCTACCCAGTCTCGCCCAGACCGATGACTCGCTGGCGCGGGTGAAGGCGCGTGGGGTGCTTAAAATCGCCACCGACGCGACCTACCCCCCTTTTGAGTTTATGGAAAACGACAACGTGGTCGGCTTCGATGCTGAGATTGCGCGTGAGCTAGGGCGTGAGCTGGGCGTGCAGGTGGAAATGATCTCCATGGAGTGGTCGGGGGTCTTTGCCGCTGTGGAGACGGGCAAGTGCGATCTGGTGATGTCGGGGGTGACTATTACTGCGGAGCGCAAAAAAGGCAATGGCTTCACGCGGCCCTACTTTCTCTCCGGGCAGATCCTGGCCCGTAAGAAAGGGAGCACTTTTGCCAAGCCGACGGACATGCTGGCCGAGGGGCGAACGGCGGCGGTGCAGGCGGAGACGACGGGGCAGTTTGCGATGCAGAAGGCGGGGGTTCCTAAGGAGCAACTGCATAAGTTTGATGCCCTGCAAGACGCGCTTCTGGATGTGCGCAACGGCAAGTCCGATGTGGCGGTGGGCGATGAACCCGCGCTGGCGGAGATTATTCGCAAGGGCTACCCGGAGCTGGAGCTTGCCCCCGGCGGGCCGTTTGTGGAGGAGAACCTTGGCATTGTCGCCCGCAAAGAGGCGCTGACGCTTCTGGGGGCACTGAATCTGGCACTGGAGAAAGTGCTGATAGACGGGCGCTACGCCCGTATCTACGAGAAATGGATGCACAAGCCTTTCACGCTGGCCACGGTGGCGAAGCTGGAGGCGGTGAAGGCCGATGGCACGCCAATCCCCGTTGCGCTACTGACCACGGCGACCAAGGCCGTGGGCTTGTCGGGCGACGCGGCACCGAGCAGTGGGACGGCGTTTACGATTCGCCCGGAGCTGCTTGTGCAGTCGTTGCCGCTTCTCCTCGCGGGGGCGAAGCTCACCCTGATTCTCACACTGCTGACGCTGGTGCTTGGTGTGCCACTGGGGCTGCTCATCGCGCTCACGCGGCTCGGTAAGTTCGCAGCGCTACGGACACTTGCGATTGCCTATGTGGAAGCCGTCCGTGGGACACCGCTTCTCATGCAGATCTACGTGATCTACTTTGTCTTTCCCGCGCTGGGCCTCTCACTACCGCCGTTCATCGCGGGGGTGATGGCGCTCTCGCTCAATGCGGCGGCGTATAGCAGTGAGATCTTCCGGGCGGGGATCGAGAGCATTGATAACGGCCAGCGCGAGGCGGCGCGGGCGCTGGGGATGACCGGCGGACAAGCAATGCGCTATGTGATTCTTCCGCAGACCTTCCAGCGCGTTCTGCCCCCGCTCACCAATGAGGCCGTCGCGCTGCTGAAAGACTCGTCGCTGGTCTCGGTCGTTGCACTCACGGAGCTGATGCGGGTGGGCAAGGAGCTGGCCACCACGGCAGGCGCTCCCACCACGATCTATCTGGCGGTGGCGCTACTCTACCTCGTGATGACACTGCCGCTCACGGCGCTTGTGCGGCGGCTGGAGCGGCGCCCCATGAAATGAGGCGTCTGCAATGGCGTCGTTCCTCCGCCGCAAAGCCCGTTCCGGGCTGGCCTCCCCCTAGCCCGGGTACCCCCTGGGTGCGGCTCCGCGAAGGGGGAATTGCTTCCCCAGCCCGGAACGGGCTTTGCAGCCGCAGGCTACTGCAGACGCCGGTTTCAACCGGCGGCTAGCTGAGCGCATACTCTAGCTCATGGATGGCTTCTAGTGCGTGCTGGAGGTTCAAGGGGGCGATAATGCGCTTGCTCTCTTCCAGACAGGTACGGGCCTCGGCTCTGGCATTCATCTTGGCTAGGCCCCGGGCCATGTTGAGCTGGTTGAGGCCCGCCCGGTACGCATCGGGGGGCTCTAGGTTGGCGATAAAGGCGACGGACTCCGCATAGCGCCCACACTCGCGCAGGAGGCTGCCTTTGTCGCGGAGGCGGCACGGGTACTCGTCGGGGTGGTCGGTCACGAGGGCGCAGTAGGTATCGGAGAGGCGCAGGGCTTCGTCGGGGTCGTCCTGGGCGATGTCACGGGCGACAAACGAGAGCAGATACGCGCGCCCGGCTTTGTCTGAGAAGCGGTGCTGCCACTTAAGCGCGGCGCGTGGGTTTGCCTCCAGCGCCGGAATCAGGTGAAAGTGGAGCGGCTCCTGCGAGCGCGCCGCCAGAGTGAGAGCACGCCGGTGGTAGGCATCGCGCAGGGGAATATCGTCGTACCAGAGCTCGGCGCAGTTGGCAAACTTCGCGACAATCATCGCCAGATCGCCGATATCGGCCTTATCCGTGCGAACGAGGTGCCCGATATTGGCAAGAAGCGAGAAGAGAAAGAGCTTGTAGGATTCCTGGGGGATGTCCCACTCCATGGTCTCGGTGTAGGTACGCAGCAGCGCCTCCCGACTCTTCTCCACGGGCTGGGGGGCAAAGTCACTGGTGCTGAGGGCAATGATTTCCTCAGCGGAGGCCCCGAGCGCAAAGCCGACGGCATGAAGCTGGCTGGTGGTCGGGCGTGCCTGGTCACTTTTCCACTGGCGGTAGAGTGCGCGGGAGACTCCCACTTCCCGTGCGACTTCATCTTGTGTTTTTCCGACACGCTGGCGCAGGCCGTAGAGAAAATCCCCCAGGGAGAGGCGCGTGGCCGCACCCGGACTGCTATGCTGGGCGAGAAGGGCACGCGGGGTTTCCAGAAGACTCAAGCAGCGCGCACGCTCCGACGCCGACACGCTGAGTGCCTCCATGACCGACGAGAGCTCCGGGAGGCGCGGGCTGTAGGTTCCCGACTCCCAGCGCGAGAGGGTGGCCTTGTTCACCCCGGACTTAAGCGCCAGTTGCCCGAGTGTCAGCCGCCGTCTCTGGCGGAGCTGACGAAGAAAACCATCAAACGTCGTCATTGAATTTAGTATACCGTGGCCCCTCTCCGCAACAAAGTGTTGCACTTTTCCTGCCATGGATCGTATTGCCCTGAAGTTTATGGAATACTGCAAGGAAGTTTAGGGCATACTGCAAGCAATCATCCCTCCCGATGCCGAAACACGGGGGAGTCCGATGGCTCTACAAATGAAAGAATAGACATGAGAATTACTCGTTTTTCGCTAACACGCGGCACCCTCGCCGCACTCACGCTTCTCGGGCTGGCTGCCCTCCCACAAGCCGCTCGGGCTGTGCCGATCACCTACACCCTGACGGGAATCGGTGGTAGCGGCACGTTCAATGCTGTGCCGTTCTCCGGCGCAAACTTCACTCTCATCGGAATCGGTGACACCACGGCGACAACGACCGTTTCGGGGTTCCCTGCCATCACGCTGACCTCGATGACCTACGATATTACGGGAGTGACTGCGGGTCCAGCGACAACGACCGGAACCTTCAAGATGGTTAATGCCAATAGTTTCATTCCAAACTTGCTTGCCTTCACCAACACCGGCAGCGAAGGGACTGGCTTTCTTGCCGCCGGTGCCGGTGCGTGGAATCTGACGAGCAATTTCGGCCCTCTGGCTAGCACGCAGCAGGTGGTGTGGGCCGCGTTCCCGACGAATCAGGGGACGCTCCAATTCACAAGCGTTGCTTGGACCAGTGCGACGTTCACCGCGGTGGTGGGTGGCGGTGGTGCCGCTCCCGAACCGGGTACTCTCGCCCTCCTGGCCCTAGGGGGGGCTTGCGCCTTCGCTCGTCGCCGTCGCTGTATCGCTCGCTGAGAGGGCGCGGTGGCTTAGAAAAATAAACGGATTCCCTGGTGAGCAAAACAGATGGCTCGCTGGGGGATCTGTTTTGCTGCATAAGC
>JANNDD010000418.1:0-3454 GCA_031387365.1 Armatimonas sp.
CCAGCGAGAGCCGAGCAGATCAGGCGCTACGCACGCGGATACTTTCTCCGAAAGGAGGGATTCTCGTGTGAGCGCCATTGTCCCCACGATAGACAAGCGGCTTGCCGCTGTCTGCCAGCGCCTCCGGGGGCTAGCAACAGAGATCGAGGAAAAATGGCACTTCGGTGTTGTTCACCTGCTTGTCGAAGATCAGGTGATCCAAGCTCACAGATCGTGGCGTATCGAGGTTCCCGTTCCTGAGCTGGACGATTACATCGGCCAGCCTGAGGATGGCGAGCTCGTGCCCCTTCCCCTAAGCGTTGAGGAAACCTCCCTGATGCTTCGGCGGGTCGTGGAAGAGTGCCGGGGGGTGCGAGGAATCGCCTCACCCTGCGCTCCAAACCCCGAGCTACTACAAGACATTCTGGATCTCCTCAAGCGTCAACCAGCGCCGGGGTAAACCCCGTTTCAATATTCCCCACTTCACCGGGCCATGCTGCCCGGCGACGGGAAGGTATGGCTCGGTTCTTTTTCAACTGAAAGGAAACCAACCCCATGAATCTGGACGAGGCGAGGACACTTGCCAACGTCAACGACCGGGCGCAACGCCTTTTTGAGGACGGATATCGTATCCGCTCTCTCGACGGAAACCTGCACCTGATTCGCTCCGAGCAGGGAGCCACCTACACTCTGGATCGCGCTGAAAAGAGCTGCACTTGCCCCTTCTATACGAAGCACGGCGGGCGCTACTCCTGCAAGCACGTTCTAGGCTGGAAGAAACTCCTCATGGCTCAGAGGATCGAGATCGCCCGCCGCACTGCCCGTTGGGAAGCGGTAGGGCAAGCCGTCACCATTGAGCAGGTCATGCAGAGCGCATCGCGCGTTCTCCAGCAACGTCTGGAGGTGCCACTGTGTCTCTGACGATCTCTCGGTACAAAGGCGGTCGGCACTGGGCGGTACGAGAAGCCGATACCGGCTCTCTCGTCGTCGTTACGGTCTACCGAAAGGGCGCAGCCGAAGTCGTGAGAAGGCTCACCGGGCAAGTGCCAGAAAGAGCGAAGCGGCAGAGGCGCGAGACCTTCGTCTACGAGGCCAAAGCAACAAGGGAGGCAACGACATGAGCCAGGATAAGCCCACACAGGGCTATCAGCGGCCCATCAAGTTTCTCCTGGGCAAGGTCTACGTCACTCCCGCAGCGGTCGAAGCCCTTATCCGAAATGAGGAGGAGCTAATACACCTACTTAAGCGGCATCGGGAAGGCGACTATGGCGCGGAGATGTGCTACGACGACCGCGTCGTCAACGAGGAATCCATAAAGCGCGGCGGGCGCATCCTCTCCAGCTACACGCTCAAGGATGGCACCGTCCTCTGGATTAACACCTCAGCAGGCTGGCAAGAGACTTTAGCAATGATCCGCGAGGAGTACTGACCCATGACCATTCTTAAGGGTGGCCCAAAAGTCATCGTGCTTCACACGGACGACCAAGTTTTTTGTTTCACCGACGCGACAGGGACAGAGTGGCACTGGAACGCAGGTGCGGGAATGCGACTGGTGGAAGCCAGCGGCAGACAGCCCATGACGTTTTTCCCAAGCGATCACGGGCTGACAGTCGAGTATCTGCAAAAGCAGTATCCCGACCTAGATCTGGACTATGCCAGAACCACGGATGTAACGAGGCCAATCCTCTTCGTCCCGTTCTGGAATGGAACCAGCGTCCTCATAGATGGTTGGCACCGGACGTTACGAGCCGTGCTGGAAGGCATCCCCTTCTTGCTCTGTCACGAGCTCACCCCCCAGGAAGCCGCGCAGGTGCTCGTCATGAAAATCCCGCCAAAGGCCAAGCCTCAGAAGCTGGCACCAATGCACACACAGAAAGGCCCACAAGGCCAGAAAGGACGGCGAAAGCCATGAAAGGTATACCGGCTCTTTTAGGAGCCACTGACCGCGAGACATATTCAGACCGCGAGGCGATAATCGCTTCCAAGATAGAGGAGTACGGAGTCTTTGGCGACGTGATCCTACGAGAAGAACACTTTGGCCACACCTACCTGTGGAACGTCGGGCACGCAGCCCACATCGTCACGACCAGTACCCGGCCACAAGGCCCGCTGGTTCTGGCGGACTACGGCATCACCGAGGAGCTTTGCAGACAGTGGCGACCGGACATGGATGAGGAGCGGGCCTTGCGCCTTGACCTCACCGTGCCCCACATCGTCGCTGTCCTAGAAGATCGCACCGTGATTCTGTGCTGCTGGATGCGGCTATTCAAAGCAGTCAGAACGGGAGTCACCGAACTCCCCGCTTACTGGCTAAACGCCGAGGACGCGGAAGGCTGCCTGGTCTTCCACCTCACACCCGAAGGAGAAGAATCGTGAAAAAGAGCCTGGATCAGCGCTTCGAGCTGGAAGACAGCAAGCAGCGCAAAGCGGACTGTCGGGTGCGGGTCTTCGTACCCGTGCAAGGCGAGCAGATGGCTGAGGCAGTCGTGTTGGTAAGCTGGGCACCCCAGGTGCCCGACTTTCCTACTGGCCCCTGGCTGGAGACCATCGTCACCAGCTTCCGTGGTGGCCTGGCCGACGTGCAGAGTGAACTGGAGTTCCTGCTCATCGAGCACTACGCCGGAAGACGGTACCAAATGGGCAAAGTCCTGATGGATTTCGACGAAGAGTTGGGGCTGGTGCTCTTCAAGAACACCGTTCCCAACTGCAACAGTCCCGCTACCAACCTACGGGTTGGGAAAAGGAAACCAAAGGCGGCAGACAATGCCTCTGCGGTGCGCGAGCGTCGCCTGCTCCACTGGATGCCTCTTTGCCGTGAGGCTGTCGAGGACGTGGTGGGCGAGTCACTGGATACCCTAGCCCCATCCGCAATATTCACCGACAGCTCTGAGATCGTTTATTCGGTTCAGGAGAGGTTGGTAGCTGCATGAGTCAACCCGAACCCGCTGTAGTGATCTCAGACCCCACCATTGTGATCTACGAAGGGGGATGGCACTACAAGGGCTACCATGGCACTCCATCCGTCTGTGTTCTACGGCTTTATCAGCCCATAAAATCCAGTGGGCAGCCACGGGCCGAGGATGGAGCGCTAGACAACCCTGAGACCCTTCCACATGCTGTCGCCCTCTTCACCGAGGCGTACAACAATGAGGGGACCAGTGTGACGAACAAAATAGAAGCACTGGCAACGTCTGCCTGGGAATACCTCGGCAAGCCCGAGAAGCCCCCAGTAGTCATCGAGAACTACCCCAATCGTGGGGTCTACAACTCGGTACGTGACAAATGGCAGTTCCCAGAGAGCTTCGATATCGTCGAGTTCGACAGAAAGCCAGACGGCAGCTTTGAGAAACCACGGTGGCGGCGCGTAGGACGTGCCACTGCCGAGGAGCTGATCGGGCAGCCAATCACCTAAAAAACATTCCGCATCTACGGAGATACGTAGATGCGGAAATACGCACATACATCTCGAGATACG
>JANNDD010000420.1:0-2242 GCA_031387365.1 Armatimonas sp.
CTCGACTTACCCACCTGCCGTGAATCCAGAACATAGCAAAACTCCCCTTTGAGAAGTGCCTCGCGCAACTCCCGGTCTGCTACCCGCTCGATATTGGTCGGATGATCCGCAGGCAGAGTGCCGCCCGCTTTGAAAATCACATCTGGAAAAGCGGCAGCCGAGTCCATAAACACATTATGCCGGAAATACT
This sequence comes from Armatimonas sp., assembly GCA_031387365.1. Lineage (GTDB taxonomy): Bacteria > Armatimonadota > Armatimonadia > Armatimonadales > Armatimonadaceae > Armatimonas. The sequence continues at coordinate 191 of JANNDD010000420.1, forward strand.
ACGGATAAACAAGCCGTCAAGCCAGCAATGAAAATCAGCAACTGATTACAATAAATGATATTTGTTGATATTTATGGTATTATATATTCATGGACACGAGGAAAAAGATACTCGACATTCAAGCGCAGATTCAGAAACTGAAATCCACCACGGGAGACAACACCCTCGGAACACGGGTCAAAGACGGCATGATTCAGGTCGTTTCGGTGACGTACCAAGGCGATGAATCGGAAGTTGCCGAGATCAGCGGATGGCACCCCGTCAGCAACTTCAACGCCGCGATAGACCAGGCCACAGAAACACTGGGCTACGCCCCCGAGAGTCTCACTCCGTAGTCATCCCGAGAGCAAACGCCCGAATCTGCACCAGCTTCTCATCCGCCGAGCCCTGCCCCTCGATCACCTCCAGCAGCCAGCTCCCCAGCTCGGCGCGGCCCAGCTTTCGCAGCTTCGTTGGCGGCAGCCAGGTTCCCCCTTCGGATTGGGGCAGCAACATCTCGATGTCTGCGCGCCGCACCCGCACCGTTCGATGCCCCAGCTTCGTGGACGGAATCTTCCCGACGCGCACCTGATCCCGAACCGTGTGCTCCGAGAGCTTCAACAAAACCGCCGCTTCCCTGATCGTCAACCAATCTTCCATAACGCCTCACCTCTCCCCCTAGCCCCCTCACCTAAAGGCAAGGGGGAACATGCTTGGTATGGGCCAGGGCGCGAAGCCTTGGCCCTTTGCCTTCCTACTCGCTAATTACCTCGCCGCGAAACACACGATTTTGCCCTGTGACCGACAGTAAGAGCACTTCGAGCCTTGGCGGAGCCCACCACAGCACCGAGACTGCCCATACGCCGGGATGGGAGCGCATCAGCGAATCCAGTACCTCACGAGGTGGCCGGGGCTGATAAACCTCTGGACAAGGCTCCAGCACATACTCCGCCCGATCTTCGTGCACCAGCACTTCCAGACCACCGGGGCGCAGTTCCCAAGCCGCACGGCACGCCAAGCACACCCGAAACGTGCGCCACTGACCATCCGCGCACAGCGTGCCAGCAAGCACCAACTGATCCTCGGTAGCGCAAAGATCACACGCCACACTAAGCAGTTTGCCGAGAGTGGGTGCCGCCCCTTTCGGGGCGGCGAGGACAGCCGGGGCGCTCATAGAGATGCCCCCGCAGGAATACGAACCCGGCGGCGCTGCAAATACCACTGGGCCGTTTGCGAAATGCGAACCTGGGGAGCAGGCGGGGCAGCTACGGCGGCTTTAGCCGCTTCCAAGAGGCGCACCCGCTCCGCCTCTTCTTCGGCCCGGCTGAGGAGCATTGGCACCATAAGCGCATGCTTGCAGATGAGAGGATCAATTTGCAGGCCAAGCTCAAACGCCTGGCCGTTCACCCGATCCAACCGCTGCTGATCCGGGCAGGAGCAGCGCCCGGTTTCCCGGCAAACGACATACTGAGCCTGAGCGACCGCACCCGTTTTGGGATCTGCGACAACCGGCGCAATAATGCAAACCGATTCCTGCCGCACTTCCCCGAGTGCATACAAATACCAGCCCTGCGCCGCGCGAGCTTCGCGCATTTCCCGCTGTGTGGCAACGTGCGACAGTAGCGTGTTACAATCCAATTGAGTAGCCATTTCGGTGGCTTCTTTCCGAGCGCCGGGGTAAGTTTTCCAAGATTGCCCCCGGCGCTCTTCCCATTTCTGGGCGATTAGTCGGGCAGTGCCCGCCACTAATAGTATACCCAAATAGTGACCATAATCAAACATATGTGCTACTATTTTATAGATTATTTCAGATCTATTTATAGCTATTGATACTATTTTTGCGCCGCTGCGACGGCGGCGGCGAGTGAAGCTGACCGAACTGCACCCGTGCTTCGTGCCGACCGACGCGCCGCACCCAGCCCACCGGAACGCAGATGCCCTGCCCCGCCGACAGCATGAGAGGGAAAGGCTGATTACACGTTTCCCCTGGGGGACGGAAGGGGGAAATCTAAAACTAAAGCCTCTTCCTATTTCTTCCTGCTCGCGGCGACGGTGGGAACCCGCTCGCGGGGG
>JANNDD010000435.1:0-3776 GCA_031387365.1 Armatimonas sp.
TGGCTAAAATCGGGGTGTACGGCATGCCTATTTAAACGGATTCTTGAGCTTGTCGTAGATGCGCTGCTCCAAGTGCTCTAGGGAGACCTCGCCAGACATGAGCCGCCCGACCAGCTTAGTGCCCGCCGGATTTTTGACCCCGAGGCGGTACGAGAGATACGGCGTTCGGTGGAAGACTTTCCCAACCCGAAGCGCCGCGTCGAACTCTCCGGCCAGCTCCGTTTTAACCGCTTCCGTGTACTGAAGAGTGGTATTTGCCGCGAGCTGCTGCGCGGCAATTGCGCCAGTACGTACGGCGTACTGAATCCCCTCACCAAAGAGCGGCTGCACCACACCGGCTGCATCCCCCACCAGCAACACACGCCCGTCTTTGGTGGCGAGCGGCTCCATCCCAGTCCAGAACGGGATCGGGTGCGCCCAGAGCTTGGGCGCGTCCATGCCCGTCGGGTAGGTCATGTCCACGGAGCCGAGCATGGTGTGGATGGCATCCATCAGGATCTTGCCGACGTTCTGTTCGGCTTTCGGCTGGCGCGGGACGAGCATTCCCGCCCCTACCGACAGATAGCCCGCCTTAGGAAAGATCCAGGCGTAGCCATTCTTCACCGAGCCGTAGTCCAGATAGCAAGCATCACGCAAAATAGCCCCCCCCGCCCCCGATAACGAGGGAGCCAATGTTTCTGTGTACTCATACGGAATCTCGACTTCCCGAGCGATCCCCCAGCGCTTTCCGAGGCGCAGCCCGGCACGTGCGCCAACAATCCCCTTGGCACCGTCGGCACCGACAACATAGCGAGCGGTCCAGCTTTCCTCGCCCGCCGTAACCGTGACATCTTCAGATGTCACCGTAATGTCACTCACCTTCACGCCCAGCTTTAGCTCCGCGCCCGCCGATTTGGCTTTCTCGACCAGATACGTGTCAAAGCGCGGGCGCTGTACCATCCACACTTCGGCGGGCTTGCCATCACTGCACGTCATCTCCGCGAGAACTGGCGACTTACCGCGCCACGTGTGACGAAGCTTGGTCACCGTGAGATCGGTGAATTTTTCGGGTTCCAGCCCCTCGACATGGCGCACCAGCGACGAGGGAATGCCCCCGCCGCAGGGCTTGTAGCGCGGCAGACTGGGTGCACGATCCAGTAGCAAGACCTTCAGGCCAAGCTCGGCGCACTTCCAGGCACAGGTCGCCCCGCCGGGACCCGCGCCCACAACAATCACATCAAAATTCATAATCGCATTTTTCCCACCGGTTGAAACCGGCGTCTTGCAGTGGCCTCGTTCCTCCGCCGCAAAGCCCGTGCCGGGCTACCAAGTATTGCCCCGCCGGGCAGGGGTTAGGGGGTAGGTTACTTCTCCAATGTTACGGCAAAGACCTTCACCTTAGAGTCCGTGGGCAAGGTAATCGAGACCAGCTCCTTAGTGACGGCTATCGGGAAGACGATATGGCGAACCGTGAGCGTGCCTACCGAGTCCCCTTCCGGGCGGTGCAGACGCGGCGTCGTGAACGCGACGGCATCATCGCTCGCAGCCGGTGCGGTGATATCGCGCAGGACTCGGGTTCGGCTTTCGGTCGTGCCATCTTTGTAGCGCAGAAGAACAGTGAGATTACGCTCCGCACCACCTGTTGCCGTGGCGGCAATATGGACGGCGAAGAACGGCGCCTTGGGAACCAGGAGAGCCTGGCCATTGCACGAGAGTAGATTTTTCTTGCCATCAGCACTGGAGCCGTAGTGAAAGACAATGCTCCGCGCCGAGACCGACGAGATATCTGAGAAGTACCCCGAGGGGAAGAGACTTGTCTCTTGATTGAGGCCAAAGCGGTCAAACGGGAACCACTCCGCGGGCAGTGTCAGGCCTGTGCCATCTAAATCGCCATCGCGCGTGCGTGCCTCGCCCGTGACACCATCGGTATCGTAGAGTAGGCTTAGATCCAGCGGGAGTTGCCGCCCTCCCGTGACCGTGATCGGGATCTGGAGCATGTCACCCGTCCGGCTGATCGGGTGCATGGGGAAGAAAATCTCAGGGGGACGCATGGCAAATAGCGCCAAAACATAGCGCCCGGGCCGCTCCGGCACCGCGATATCCGCCGTGACCTCAATAGACTCGCCGACGGATACCTCACGCTCTAGGAATGCATTGAGGATCGCACGCCCCTGGGCGGCACGCATTCCATCGGCCTGGAACCACCGCCCCGTCACGGCCAGGCGCCCCTTCTCCCAGCGCTTCAGGCCCCGGTTAATGAGAGTCACTTTGACCCGGACACTCTTCTCCGCTTCCACTGTGTCCGTAAACTTTGAGTCACTTGCCAGAGCCAGTCGCGCATCATCATCGCCGGGGTAGAGAGCCAGCCGCTGCTCGTAGACACCCTGGATTGGTGCTGTCGCGACCGTGCGTGCAAGTACCCAGCGCACCAGATAGCCCGCCTTTCGCAGCTCAGGCGACTCCAGGCGGCGCTCCGGGTAGGCGGGCTCCAGCGGCAGGCCGTCTTTTCCCGTCAGCTCGACAAGGCTTCGCAGATCCGTCCACACGCCCGGCTTGAGCGCCTGCTGCACCGTGGTCGCTCCCGAGACAACCACTTCTTTCCCATCGCCGCTGAGGATCTGGTAGAGCAGCTGTGTCTCGCCCGGTGGCAGTGCCTCTTTTCCGAGCCAGCGTAGCCGCAGCGTCGCCGGGAACTTACCCCCCGTACGTAGGAGCGGCGTGAGTGTAGAGTGTGCAAACTGGACAGCGTCCGCAGGCTTCTCCTCGACCCGTACGGGGACACTGATCCCGCTCCTCTCACCAGGCACAAGCAGCTCCAGCCGCAGCTCGTAGCTCCCCGTGGGAAGGGGCTTATTGTCCGCTAGCAGGGTAGCGATTCCCAAGGAGATGGTGGTTGAAAAGCCAGGGAGGATAGACTCCCGCAGAGGAATGCGCACGGGGCCCTCGGCGATTAGTTTTCCCTCCTGAAACCAGCGGTAGGTCACTTGGACGCTATCTTCCAGCGTGATGACCTTCCCTCCGATATTAGTCAGGGTGATGGGCAGAGCGGTCAGGGTTCCCGCCGCGAGCCGACGGGGCAGGTCGAGCGGGCTGAACTGAAGCTGGGCGGGCTTGCTGGGATCGGGGACGGTAAAGAGCCGCCGGGTGAGATCCACGTAAAAATCGCCGTACTGGCGCGAGGGTGCCAGCTCCGTAGCACGAGTGAAGTCGTTCCAGGAGTCCAGCACGATCCAAGGCTCGCCGCTCTTATGGGCTTTCTCCCAGGAAGCGGCGTAGGTCTCTCCCCCACGACGTGCCAAAAACGGCTCCTGTCCGCCCGGCGAGACCGTGGCAAAGGGCAGGCCGACGGCAATACTAATTCCGTCGGAGAGCCCGCCAAACTCCTCCGCAAACTTCTGGCGAAGCGCCTCCGCGATTTCGGGTGTGATCCCGGTGGTATCGGAGAGAAAGACAGGGTAAACACTCACGCCGCCCACGCGCACGGTCGCACGCAGCTCCGGCGGGACAAAGGCAAACCAGCGCTGAATCGCCGCGTAAAGATCCCCCGTCGCCTGTGAACGATCCAGCCAGAGTCCCAGAAGCGGAAATGACTGGCGCTCCAGCTGCATCTCACGGCACGCGGCCACCAGCACAGTAAGTGACTTCTCCTCCATTGGCCCCGATGCCACATCCGGACTCCCGAGCTGCGTCAGTGCGACCTCCACACCGGCCCGGCGTAGCTGCCCCAGCTCCGTGCGCGCCCAGCCCACACGATCCGACGAGTACCAGGGACCGAACCCATTAGCGGGCTGATCCAC
>JANNDD010000438.1:0-3213 GCA_031387365.1 Armatimonas sp.
CCAGGAACGCCACAGTCACATCCCTTAGCACGTTTTGCCGGGATGTTTCGCGATAATTCTGCCTTTGAGGACTGGCAAGAAGCAATCGCACGGCGCCGTCAGGAGATTGACGAAAGCACGTGAGTCTCTATGTTCTTGACACAGACACTCTCTCACTTTTCTCTCGAAGTGATGTACTTGTCACGCAACGAATTTTATCTACCTCACCTCTGGACTTAGCAGTGAGCATTATTACGGTTGAGGAGCAGATCTCAGGTTGGTACGATGTTTTGCGTAAGGCAACCACCGATGAACGACTTGCTCTTGGCTATGCAAGTCTGGGACAGAGCATTGAGCTTCTGCAAAATTTTCGGATCTTGCCGTTTACTCGTGACGCTATCTTGCGCTACCGAGAGCTGCTGGAACTAAAGACAAATGTTCGAAAGATGGACTTGCGCATTGCCGCAATCGCGCTAGAGTTTGAAGCGACACTGGTGACACAGAATGTCCGTGACTTTAGTAGAATTCCGGGTTTGCAAATAGAAGATTGGAGCCAATAAATGGATCAGACAATTCGCGTGAATCCGACAGTGATGGGGGGCGATCCGAATCGCACCCAGATGGCGCAGCCCACCGTCATGGGATTTCCCCCGCCGGGCGGGGGCCAGGGGGCTGGGCCATCGCTGGCGCTCACTGTGCGGGTGAGCAACCGCTACGCCTTTGCAGGTGACCGGACACGGGCGCACGTGCTGACACAAATCTCGGCGAGCGGCGCGGGGGGCTTTGTGCCGGGTGGCAAGCGCTTGCCGGTGAATGTCTGCTTGGTGATTGACCGCTCGGGCTCCATGGACGGCTCCCCGATCCAGTACGTGAAGAAAGCCTGTGAGCATGTGGTGGACTTACTCACCCCCGATGATGTGCTCTCCATCGTCACTTTCGAGGAGTCCGTGGAAGTGCTCATGCCCGCGCGGCGGGTGACGGACCCCAATCTTATCAAGCAGCATATCCAGCGCATCGTCGCGGGAACCACGACCAATCTCTTTGACGGGCTCTACGCAGGCGGCGCACAAGTGGCTTCGGTGCCGATGGCAGGCTACGTGACGCGCGTCTTGCTCCTCACCGATGGCGAGCCAACCGCAGGGCTAAAAGACTTTGGGAGCATTGTCCAGCAAGTCGCGGATCTGAAGGCGCGTGGCATCACGGTGACGGCACTAGGCTTTGGACCGGAGTACAACGAGGAGCTCATGGCCGGAATCGCTCGCCGCTCCGGGGGGAACTACTACTACATCGAGCGCCCGGAGCAGATCCCTGAGGTCTTTCAAAAAGAGATGCTGACGATTCTGGGAGTGACCGCTAAGAATATCCGCCTCACCCTCACGCTCCCACGCGGGGTCACCGTGCGCCAGTGCTACGGCTCCCCGCCAGAATTAGGCGCACGCCACGCTGCGATCTCTTTGCCCGATATCGAGCGCGGCGCGACAGTCACCAAGCTCTGGGAGGTGGACTACGACCCCCACGCCGTCGCCACGTTCCGCACCGCGAAAGCCATTCTCTCCTGGGACGATGGCGCGACCGGCCAGCGCGAGACCCTCACCGCCAACGCCGTGGTCGAGTTCACCGGAGACGCCGCAAGAGTGCCTGCTGGCGCAGACCCCTTAGTCGCGCAAGAGCTGAACTCGATGCAGGCCGCACGTGACTTAGAGAAAACCATGATGGGGATGCGCACCCAGCAGCTTAACCTTGCGGATCTCACAGCGGCTCTCAATAAAACGCAACAGATGTTCACCCAGCAAGGCAACACCGAGGCCGCGAAAACTGTCCAGATGGCTACCCAAGCCGCCCAGCGCGGCGACACGGGGGGCGCGGAGAAAACGCTGATCGGCACGATCTACAGCCTCGATCTAGGGAAGAGGAGCTAAAACGTCATGGACTACTACGCCATTCTTGGAGTTTCACAGAGCGCGACGGAGAGTGAGATTCGCACCGCCATGCGCGAGAAAACTCCTGCCGCACAACAAGACCCGGACAAGTTCGCGATCCTGATGGATGCCTTCGAGACTCTCAAAGACCCCCTAAAACGCACCGAGTACGACACACAAAGAAATACTCCCCCTTCCTTGGAACAGGGAAGGGGGCAGGGGGGATGGGTTCAGGGGATGGGTTCTGCGCTGGTCATCGCGGGGGCGTGCCCTATTTGCAACACGATGGCACCCGCCGACGAGGGCTTCTGCTCCGAGTGTGGCTACATGCTTGCAAGCCACATTGGCTCCCCCAATCTTGGGGGCGGGGGGGGCTCGCCACTACCCAAGCTTATCGAAGAGAGTGGCCGCGAGCTGATGCTGCGTGTGGGCGAGAGCATTGTCGGACGCGAGGGCGCCGATGTCGCTCTGCCGCACCCGACCATCTCGCGCCGCCATGCCCGGTTCATTGTCTCGGGCGGCAATCATGTCATTCTGGAAGATCTCGGGAGCACCAACGGCACGAAAATCGCGGGCCAGCCCTTGCCCGCAGGCAACCAGAAAGCCCTGACCAACGGCCAAGCGATCCAGTTTGGCTCGGTGAAGCTCACGATCCAGATTCCCAATGTTCCTCAGCCCGAGCGCCGCTCCCTGGGAGCCAAAGACCCAGGCCGCGCCCCAATCGCCGCGCTTGGGGGAACAGTCAGTGGTGCACGTCTCGAAGGCCCGGCAGGAGTCCACACACTCAAGGCCACCGTCACCACCGTGGGCCGTAAAGCGGGCAACGACATTGTGCTCACCGGTGATTCTTTCATCTCCGGCAGCCACGCCAAGATAGTCTTCGAGAACGGTAGCTATAAAGTCGTGGACACCGGTAGCACCAACGGGACACGGCTGAATGGCAAAAAACTCGCCCCCAATGTCGCCGAAATCCTCTCCAGCGGCGACTCCATTCAGTTCGGCCAGACTGGGTTTACGTTTAAGGTCTGATCCCATCCATAAATGCCCGGAGGGGCGAGAGCATTTTTTGATATTCCACCAGAAACGCATCGTGGCCGTAGGATGAGTCCACGATAAAGCTGGTGATGTCCACGCCGCGTTTTTGCATCCGCTCGATCATTTCGTGGGTCTCTCGCACGGGGAAAAGGTCATCAGACGAGATCCCGATCACGAGGCACTTGGCTTTGATGCGCGCCAGGGCATCGGTCAGCGACGGGTAGCCGCGCGAGACATCGTGCAGATCAATGGCACGCGATAAGTATAAATAGCTATTGGC
>JANNDD010000481.1:0-4510 GCA_031387365.1 Armatimonas sp.
GCAATCGCCGAGGCTGCCGAAGCGGCGGATCATCATCCCGATATTGACATACGCTATAACAAAGTCACCCTGGCGCTCACCACCCACGACTCAGGGGGACTAACCGAGAAAGACTTTGCGCTGGCCGCGCAGGCCGATACACTAGCGGCGTGAAGTTTACGGTTCTTGCCGAACATGACGGGGTCGCCACGGTCGCGGGCTGGGAGCATAGCATCGGGCAGTTTGTCGCGCTCAATGAGCCGCTTCTGCGCCTACGCACCACCGACGGCGCTGAGCTCTTAGTCGTTGCTCCTGTCTATGGGGTGCTCTTTAAAAAAGTTGTGCTTGAGGGCGAGGCCGTTGAGGCGGGGGAGCCTCTCGCCGTTCTGGCCGGGGTCACCGAGCCCCAAACCCAAGTTCCCTTGGAGCCGGACTATGCTCCTGTTGGCCCCGAGACCCGGCTGACTCCCACCGTGCACGAGCAGCGCCTCGCCAGCCACCATGCCGCTGCGCTGACTCTCATTCCACACCAGATGACGACGCTTGCTGCCGAGCTCTCTGAAGTGCGACGCTTACAAGAAAAGTCTGGCGCAGGGCTGACAGCTTTCTTACTAGCCGCTGTCGCTGCGGCGCTACGCACCCACCCGCGCTTCAATGCCGCGTGGCTTGCCGCTGATGAAATTCGGCTCCGGCACAACGTCAATGTCTGCTTGCCGCAGCCAGACGGTACGTTCCCAGTGCTTCTCGATGCCGATAGAAAGAGCGTTCTCTCTCTCTCCCGCGAGCTCGAAAATCTTGAGGCACTTCCCACACGCGGCGCAACTTTTACCCTCACAGTGGGCGCTGCGAGCACCCAAACCCCGATTCTGCACACGCCTCAAGCCGGGCATCTCTACATCGGTTCCACGGGAGTTCTCACCCTTGCCCACGATCCCCGCATCGCCGATGGCTTCGCCGCAGTTTTGTTTCTGCAGGAAATCCAGCGCAACCTAGAGGAAACGCGTTTCCTCTTCGTCTAAAAACTCCCCTTCCCTGTCCCCTGTCCTGAGGGAAGGGGTTGGGGGATGGGTTTGATGCGTCCGATCCGCTCCTGAATGCGCTTGATCTCGCTCTGCCGGTGGTGCACCCAGTCGTCCCAGAGCTTGCCGGTACTGGGAAGGCGCTCTCTGGCGATGGCGAGCCCCTTGAGAGTGTACTCGAACTGCTCGCTCAGCAGCGTGCCTTGCTGGAAAGCGGAGAGCTTGTAGCGGTGTGTCCAGGTAACAAATGGGCCTTCGACTTGCTGGAGACAGAAAAGGCGGGGGGAGTCCAGCTCGCTCACAGTGGCAGTGATATCCCCCCACGGGCCGCCGCGAAAGAGCACGAGCGCTCCGACACTCTGCGCCACGCCCGTCGCCTCTTCTTTTTGATCATCGGGGCAGACACGCGCGTAGTTGCTGAGGTCTGTCACGAACGCAAAGATAGCTTCCGGGGGGCGCTCGATGTAGAGCTGGTACTGGCGGCGAATGGGTGAGGACACAGTTCCCATTTTATCCTATGTGATGCCGTAACCAACGAGATAAAATTTTCGTCTCTGATTCAGGATGAAATCTCTTGCATGTCTCGTCTTTCTGGCTACTCTCGTGGCCTTGCCTGCGCTTGCACAAGAGCAGGAAGTGCTGCGGCCCGCTACAGCCACAAAAGCGATTGCCGCGCCCCAAGTCACGCTACAGACCGGGTTGGAGCAGCTCGACTGGGATCCTGTGCGCCGGGGGGCACTGCTGCTGGTCGCGCCCAATACGCTGCTACTCACAGGAAAGACCCCCTTGCCGCCTCCCCGTAGCGGCTACGGTCTGCCGGAGCTGGTGGGCTACTTCGAGCAGCAAGTGGTGCGTTTTTCCACCCTCACCACCGCCGGGCCAACCCAGATCACCGAGCTGCGCGTGCCTGATCGCTTTGAGGATTTGCAGCAGGATTTCTACCGCCCGCGCTCGTCTCATGCCTTTCTGGCGAGCCTTAGCCCCAGCCAGATACAGCAGGCTGCGGGAGCGCAGGGTATCGGCTACACCGAGCTGAGTGACGCGCGGCAGAGGGCACTCTGGGAGAAGCTATTTCCTCCGAACCTGGACTTTCGTGGGAGCAGTGCCGTGCCCCCCGCCATGGCCGCCGGGCAGACTCCCTGGTATGGCAAGCAGAGCCTGCCCGTGCTCTCCGTGGGCACCCAGCGCACGTTTCGGATTCGCCTCCGCTGCGATCTGACTTTTTTGGCACAGCCGGGAAACTACAGTGTCTCTCTGAGCGAGACTCCCAGCGGATTTGTCCAGGTGGCACTGCGGGCGCTTCCCGTCTCTCCTGACAAGCTTGATGAGTACCAGCGTGAGCAGGCTAAGGGGAAATCGGGGACGGGAAAAGTGCTCTACCGCCGTTCACCCTCGGATCTGGATCTCTCCCAGGAGCGCTTTGCGGTTCCTCTCTCCCTGGCCGATGCAAAAACGGTGGGCGATGTGGTGCAGCGGGCGGCAAAAGTGCTCCGTTTAGAGCTCTACGCCGATGCGCGGCTGGCAAGTCAGCCGGTATTTATTCGAATTGCGCCAGGCCAGAGTGTGAGCGCCGCTGACGCGCTGAATGCGATCTTGCGAGCGAGTGCGACCACAATTCGGCGACTACAGGCCGGGCAGAGTGCTGCCTTTGTGATTACTCATGACCGAGTGCCGCTGGGGAATACTTCCGTCACGCTCTTTGATGGGATCTTGCCCCAGGAGATGGGCAAGATGCAAGAGCAGATGTCCGATGACAAGGCCCAGAAGCTAGCACTGAGGAAGCTGCGGCAGGCAAAATTGCTCACGACACTGCCGCGCGCGGCGGGGGCAGGTGCCTCGGAGAACGTTTGGCAGGCAGCGCTGGAGGGCAAAGATACTAAGTTCCCTCTTGCGCAGCTACCCAGCGATGTGAAGGGGAAGATTGAGGCCGCCTGGTCAGCGCGTCAGGGGCGACCCGGCCCGAATGGGGTTCCGCCGCCTGCCGCTCCTCAGAGTGCGTTGCCAAAGCTGCGAGTAAACGTCCAGGTGCTCTGCCCGTCACTGGGCGAGGCGCAGCTCAGTGTCCTCACGCTCAGTGATCTGACACCACAGCCGGAGATACCTCTGGTCAAGCTCCCGGAAACCATCAAGACACGCGGCCTGCGCGTTCGCTCCCCCAAAACGCAGGAGGAGGCGAAGCAGCTTCTGGCGATGTGTAGAGCGCGGGGGGTGACGGTGCTCTATGTGGCGCTCTCGGGCGATGCCAACGACGACCGAGGAGTGAGCCTGCTCTCTGCGGAGAAAGACACTCTGCCACTGGTGCCCACCCTCTCGCCTCTCATGCCCGCCCCCACCGACACCCCGCGCGAGCGGGATATCAGTGTGACAGGCCGCACGGCCTCTGAGATGGCACAGGGCCGCCCGGCGCTCAGTGCCATCGCGCAGATTATGCCCTTTATCGTGCCGCTCTTTGAGCAGATCACGCACCTGGATGCCCTCATCCCCGAAGCTGTCCCCGTAGATCGTTTCGCGGAGCGAGTCGCGCGGCTGGCGGCTCTACCGGGGGTCACTCAGATCGGCCTGCATGACTTGGCGGCGTTGGGCTATGTTAATGTGAGTGAACGGGGGCTGGAAACCCTCTGGACCGGCGGCTACAGCGCGTCGGAGCGGCTGGCATTCTTGCGTACTCACGGGATAGATCCGTCGGATTTTTTAGAGGTCAATAGCTTCCCCAACACGGGGGAGTTCGCGTTGCCCTTTTTTACGAATAGCGAGCAAAATACCGCCCTCCAGGCCGCCTGGAACGAGCGCCGCAAGGCCCGTGCGACGCAGCTTCGCAAGCGCCTGGAAGCCGCATTTCAAACCGCCCGACTCTCCAAGCCCTTGATGCAGATGGACGGTGGTTTTGTAATGATGGGCAATCAGCAATGGAAGAGCTGGAAGGGTGCGGCGGGGCCACTAAATATTTCCTACTGGGAAGCTCTCACACGCCTCGGGCCCGGGGGCGATGGCGATAGCTTGGACGAGACTTCCACGATCCGAAAATGGCTCGCGCAGCGCCTGGAGCGCAAGGCGGCATCCTCTGAGGAAAACTCGTTTCCTGAATTTGCCGCGCTCCCTCCCGCCGGTTTCGTCTACGATCTCTCGGACGTTCCTCTAGCACAGGCACTTGTCTTGCTGGAGGCGATCATCGCGCCCAAAAACTGATCCAGCGCGTCGCGGCCACGGCCTGGAGTGAGCGGAAGCGCACCGAGGCCACCGTGGTTTTGTGTGTCGGGCCACCAGCGCATGACCTTGCCAGGATAGAGCGCGAGGGCGGTGAGCGTGCCAGGAATCGCGTCACGGTAGGCGTGCATCGTGAGAATATCCTCCGTGAGGGCATCGTACTGGTCACTGAGCCGGTACTTGGCGTCGAAGTGGATGCGGGTTGTGCCGATTTCCAGCGTGATATCCGGGCGCACGGGGCGTGTCCAAGTGGCGAGTGTCGGGTTGTAGGCCAGGCAGAGCGTGGGAGTCTCTAGCCGAAGCTCCGT
>JANNDD010000487.1:0-1007 GCA_031387365.1 Armatimonas sp.
CCAACCCCATCCAGCGCCAGCTCATGGGCGATGTAAAAACCATCACCGGCGTGCACCTGCCCACCGACGAAGATGTCCCGCTCCGTGCCAAATGGCGCGAGTGGTACGGGTAGCCTGCCCCGTCAGCGCGAACTACATGAGCAACTCTTTGACGACGTTCGCCGTACCCGCAACGCCCGTGAGGCGCTCTGGGCGACCGGCGCGCTCGAAGTAGAGCTTTTCGTTGTCAAGGCCCAGTGCGGCCAGAATCGTGGCGTGGAGGTCTTTGAAGGTCATGGGCTTGTCCGTGGCCATCAAGCCAAGCTCATCCGTGGCCCCGTAGCGCTGGGGCTTGACCGCGCCACCGCCGAGCCAGATCGTGAAGCCCGCCGCGTTGTGCTGCCGCCCACTGCTGCCCTGCATCATGGGGGTGCGGCCAAACTCACTCGCCCAAATAATCAGCGTCTCGTCCCAGAGACCGCGCTGTTTTAAGTCCGTGAGGAGCGCCGCCGTCGGTTGGTCAATCCAGCGGGCACGCGGCGTGTGGTTTTTCTCTAACTCCCCATGGGCATCCCAGCCGTCTTTATCGGGCATGTCGTAGACCTCGACAAAGCGCACACCGCGCTCGACTAGGCGCCGGGTGAGGAGAAGTTTCCGGGCATAGGCGACGGTGCGGGGGTCTTTGTGCTCGAAGCCGTAGGCACGCCGCAGGTACGCGGGCTCTTTCTCCACATCCCCCACCTCCAGCGCCGCACTCTGCATTCGGTAGGCCAGCTCGTAGCTCGCGATCCGAGCATCAAGCTCAGTCGGCTGCGCCTTCCCCTGCTTGTGCTTCAGGTTCATCTGGCGCAAAAATGCAAACGTGTCGGCCTGGCTTGCGGCAAACTCCTTGGGCGGCGAGAGGTCCAGCACGGGAAGGCCCTGATCGCGTAGCTTGGTGGGCTGGAAGGCAGGCGGCAGGAACCCATTCTGGTAGTTGGCCGCGCCCCCCAGCGGCCCGGCATCAAAGAGCACGACGTAGCCGGGCA
>JANNDD010000507.1:0-13932 GCA_031387365.1 Armatimonas sp.
TGTATCGGCCTGCGCGGCCAGCGCAAAGTCTTTCTCGGTTAGTCCCCCTGAGTCGTGGGTGGTGAGCGCCAGGGTGACTTTGTTATAGCGTATGTCAATATCGGGATGATGATCCGCCGCTTCGGCAGCCTCGGCGATTGCATTGACAAAGCGTAGCGCAGCAACAAAGTTTGCAAAGGCAAAAGTACGGACAATCATCCCATTGTGCATGCTCCAGCCAGAGCGTAGAGCGAGTGCTGCTTGCACGGCGGCATCGGTTAGTTTTGGGTCTCTCATACGGGTAGTTTACCTCCGCACCACCCGCACAGGCTGGTTGGTAGCCACGCTTTTATACGCCGCCTCAACCACTTCCACGGCGCGGAGGCCATCTATACCAGACGCGAGCATTTTGTGGGATGCCTCGTCGCCCTGGCAGGCTCTCACAAAGGCGGTGACGAGCCCGGCGTCTATGTTGCTCCCCCAGTTCTGGTAGCTCACTTTGTTGGTCTTATCCGAGTACAGCACCGACTCCTGAGCGAACATGTCCATCTCGATCATGCCTTTGGTACCCACCATGCTCATTGTGACATTGCCCCAGGTCGGGAAGCTCTTTGGGCGCGACCACGACGCGTCCAAGCTGGCATAGATCCCGCTCTCAAAGGTAATGGTAGAGATTCCCGCATCGTCGTAGTCCGAGTGGGCGAAGCCGTTGCTGGCCTCGCAGTAGACCTCGCGGGCTTCGTCTTTGAGCAGTGTCCGCAGCAAGTCCGTCACGTGAACCGTGTGGTCCATGACCGCCCCGCCCCCGGAGAGCTTCGTATCTATGAACCAGCCGCCCGGACACATTCCCTGGTTCGTACACCGTGCCGCTAACACCTCGCCTAAATCGCCGTTCTCGACCGCACTCTTGAGCTGCCAAAACGCAGGGGAGAAGCGGCAGGGAAACGCGGTGTAGAGCCGCACGCCCGCTTTGACGCAGGCATCCACCATGGCTTTTGCATCGTCGGCATTGGGTGCGAGCGGCTTCTCAGAGATCACGTGCTTTCCCGCCGCCGCCGCCGCCTCGGTGAGTGCGCGGTGCTTGCTATTTTCCGAGCAGATCACCACGGCGTCGGAGGCCTCCAGAAGCCCGTCCAGGGTCTCGTAGGCTGCAATGCCAAAGCCCGCCGCACGCTCGTCTTTGCGCACGGTGTCGTCGTCCCAGAGCCCCACAATTTGCGCCTCATGGGAGCCGCGCAGGCCCGCCACATAGGCCCCCGCGTGCATGTGCGCCGTCGAGAGAATTCCAATTTTCAGCATCGTTCATTACTCCGTCGTTGCTTTTAGCGCGTCAAGGTGAAGGGGCCTTCGCCTTTTTTCTGGCCGGTGAGAGGATCAAGTACAATCACATGGTCGGAGAGCTGCAGCAGCTCCGTACCAGGCGTCTTCTGCGTCCTCAAGACATGAATAAGCACCTCGCTGCCACCCGGGGTAAAACGAACGGCCTTAATATTATTGTCCGTATAGACTGCCAGTAGCTGCTGTGTAGCGCGATCACGGAAAATCACATGCCCTCCGATAAGCTCCACCTGGCGTGTCCCATCCGGTGAGAGAGCAATTCGCCCAAAGCTAGCCCGTGAAATCTCCTTTGGGCGGGGACGTAGGTGCTGGGCCTGCCGAGGAAGACTCCCCAGAAGCACGGCGACGAGAACTCCGGAGAGAGCCGCGACAAGCGCAACCACTTGCTGGCGGCGACGGGTGTAAGAGTTAATAGAAAACATAGTTCACATTTCTCGCTTTTCTCGCTTAAAGATAAAGAGCTGCTGATGGTTATGGAGCACCAGAGACTGACCATTCGGCGAACAGGCGGCATGGGAGTCGCCGTAGTACCGAGCGAGTCCCATGGGCATGGTCGAGGTGTGGAGAATTGCCTGGCTTCCGCCCAGACGGGCATCCGTGGCCGTCGCCTCACCGTCGCCTGCCATAATAATTTTGCTTGTCCCCGGAACGAACCGTAGCGTCCCGCCACGGCTGGCGGGATGGGTAATCCTAGAGGCGGAGTCCTCTTCGGCCCTGAGCCGCTGCACGATCTTACCACTTTGCCTCTCGTGTACCTCGCCCCCGCCGTAGTCGTTGCGTGAGGCGAGAAACTGGCCATCCGAGGAGAAGGCCAGCGCATTGATTCCACAGCCCTGGTAGGTCTGGGTCAGGCGTTTGGTCGCCAGGTTCCAGAGCTGCACCACGCCCGTACGCTCCGGTAAGGAGATCACCCCGCCGAGTGCAAGCTCTTGCCCGTCCGGGGAGAACGCCACGGAGACGGCGCAGTCCTGCGGTGTTGGGGTTAGCTCCCGCTGCAAGGGAATGCGCCCCAGCTCCTGAAGTGTGGCGGTGTCCAGTAGCGTGACATAGTCATAGCCCTGTAGTAGCGCCAGCGTTTTGCTATCAGGCGAGTAGGCGGCGCGGCACCAGGGGCTACTTGTGTTGCGTGCCGTGGCGAGCACCTGGCTCTGGTAGTTTGTTAGGTTCAGACGATAAAGCTTCCCCTCAGGGCGATCCGTGGCAAAGACCAGCTCCTTGCCACTCGGAGCCACGTGGAGCGAGTAGATCGGTGCGCGCCCTACCTCAACTGTCCGCTCCAGCACACGCCCCTCCACGGAGCGGAACTCCAGCCAGGAGCGCACTCCCTCGTCCATCAGCGCGACCACCATCCGACCGTTGTCCAGATACTCCACCGCCGTAGGGCGCCCCCGCATTTGCAGCGTGGAGACACGGCGAAACCCTCGCAGGCTCTGCCCCTCCCGTAGGATCTGGGGTGCGCTCCCCCCAGAGTTCAGGCGTAGGCGCTGGGGAGCACGGAGCGTGAGTGCGAACACTCCCAGTATCAGCGTGATACTTCCTCCCAGGCCGATCAGGGAAAGAAGCTGGCGACGACGTGTGTAGGTGTTGGAGGAGAAGATCATCATACTTCCTTAGAGTGCTATTGCGCGGCCTGTCTTCAATGATTCTCGGGCGGCAGCAGCCACAGCCACCGCACTACGGCCTTCGTCGGCGGTCACGGCAAGCGGTACGCCCTCGGTGATGGCACGGGCAAAGGCCGCGATCTGCTTGTCGTAGGGGTCGTCGGAGGGAATCAGCGGGCGACCACTTCCCGTGCGCGTCTCGGTGCGAAAGCTTAGGGAGACTTCTTTGCGCGAGTCGTGGGAGAGCAGCCCCGCATCGCCTGCAATCTCAAAAGTCGCGCCGCCGCCCTTGGGATCGGCCCAGGTCACTTCCGTGTGGCTGATCGCGCCGCTGGTGTGGCGCAGCGTGATCAGCGCATGATCGAGCTGCTCAAAGCCGCGCCCTGTGAGCCCCTTGGCATAGACCCGCTCCACCGGGCCAAACGTCCAGAGCAGCCAGTCAATGTCATGCACCGCCAGATCAAAAAGAATCCCGCCGGACTGGGCTTCATCGCCAAACCAGCACGACCAGCCGGGGAAGCCCCCGCCGCGCCGCGTGCGCACCACGGCTGGCTTACCAACTCCGCCGCTCTGGACGAGGCTATGGGCGTTGGCGAACTCTGGGAAGAAGCGCACGACTTGGGCCACCGAGAGCAGCCTCCCTGCCGTCTTCGCCGCCTCGATCATCGCCTCACAGTCCGTCACGCTCAGCGCCATTGGCTTCTCGCACATCACGTGGCAGCCCGCCGCCAGTGCCTGCTCAGTGATGCCCCGGTGCAGATTGCTGGGTAGGCAGACACTCAGCGCCTCCACTCCCGCTGCCAGCAGCGCCTCCACCGAGTCAAAGGCCTGCGCACCGTACTTGCTCGCCAGTGCCTCGGCCTTGGGGAAATCCACATCCGCAATCGCGGCCAGCTCGAATCCCGCCGCCTGCGCCCAGCCCCGTGCATGCGTCGAGCCCATCCCGCCTGCTCCAATCACTCCTGCCTTGAGTTTAGTCATAGGTTGATTATCGCCCACCCCGCCGCGCCCGTCAACGGCTGGCGACGTTTTTTGTGAAATACAGCACCAGGCTATCGTCGTTGAGCGTGCTCTCGCCGTGAGCCAGCACACGTCCGTCGTAGGTCAGTCCACGCCCATCGGGGATATAGCCGCGCTTGACATAGAGCCGCTGCGCCGCGCCGTAGTCAGCCGTCATCCCGACACCGATTCCCGCAACCTTGGAGCGCTCGGCGATACGCCGCTCGGCCTCGTCCATCAGTGCCGCGCCAATGCCACGCTTGCGCCACTCAGGCAGCACATTGAAGTCCACAATTTCCGGGATACTCGCGGCGGCAAACGGCGCGTAGTGCGAGTGCCAGACAACATTCACATAGCCCACAAAAATCCCGTCCCAGCGCGCGATAATCGTCACCCGCTCCCCCGCCTCTTGCTCTTGGAGATAGGCCTCGTACTGCGAGGCAGGTTTGTTCCAGCCCAGCTTAGCAAACGCGTCAGCGATCTCAGCAATATCGGCTTGTTGGAGATTCGTGAGAGTCAGCATGGGCTTATTGTACTGGCGCGGTATCATAACGGCATGGAAACCTTCGTCTCTGCCGCCGATAAGCTGGGCCACTTTGGGCCGTTTGGAGGGCGCTATGTCCCCGAGACTCTCATCCCTGCGCTGGAGGAGCTGGAGCGGGCGTGGCAGGATGCGCTGGCGGATCCTGAGTTTGACCGTGAGTTTCATTATCATTTAAAGAACTTCGTGGGCCGTGAGACACCGCTGACTTTTGCCGAGGGGCTGACCCGCGAGCTGGGCGGGGCGAAGATCTATTTAAAGCGCGAGGACCTGTGCCACACCGGGGCGCACAAGATCAATAACACGATTGGGCAGATTTTATTAGCGCGGCGCATGGGCAAGCCGCGCATTATCGCCGAGACGGGGGCGGGGCAGCACGGGGTGGCGACGGCGACGGTCTGTGCCAAGTTTGGCTTTCCCTGCATTGTCTACATGGGCGCGGTGGATGTTGAGCGGCAGGCGCTCAATGTCTTTCGGATGAAGCTGCTCGGGGCGGAAGTTCGGCCCGTGACGAGCGGCACGGCGACCCTCAAAGACGCCGGCAACGAAGCGATGCGCGACTGGATCGCCAACGTGCGCGACACGCACTATATTCTGGGCTCGGCGGTCGGGCCGCACCCGTTTCCCTCACTCGTGCGGGACTTTCAGAGCGTGATCGGCAAAGAGACCCGTGCGCAGGTGCTGGAGGTTGAGGGGCGCTTACCGGATGTCGTGGTCGCGTGCGTGGGAGGTGGGAGCAACGCGATGGGCATGTTCCACCCGTTCTCAGGCGACGCCTCGGTGCGCCTAGTGGGTGTCGAGGCGGCGGGCGCAGGTGTGAACACGGATAAGCACGCGGCGACCATCACCATGGGCCGTCCGGGGGTATTCCAGGGCGCGAACACCTATTTATTACAGGACAAGTGGGGCCAGATTCAGGAGGCCCACTCCATCAGCGCCGGGCTAGACTACCCCGGCATCGGCCCCGAGCACTCGTCGTTTATGGCACGGGGCCGCGCTGAGTATGTGGCTGTGACGGATCAAGAGGCGCTGGATGCACTGGGCTGGGTCTCGCGTGTGGAGGGGATTCTGCCCGCGCTCGAAACCGCCCACGCCTTCGCCCACGTCAAGAAGCTTGCCCCCACGCTCTCAAAAGACACGATTCTCATCGTCTGCCTCTCCGGGCGCGGCGATAAAGACGTAAACACTGTGATGAAGGCGCTAGAAAACTAAGGTGTTATACTGAGGGCGTGATTATCCATGCCCTGAAAGCCCGACCGGGTCTCACCCAGTTCGTCAAGTTCTGCATCGTCGGCCTCTCGTCTACCGTCATTGATTTTACAATCTATAATATTCTGCTTAGTGTAGGGCTCTCGACACCGCTGGCTCTGACGTGCTCGTTTATAGCGGGTCTTGCCAATGGGTTCTACTGGAACCGGCGCTGGACATTTCGAGCGGTGGGAGGCGACACCCGCAAACAAGGATCGAAGTTTCTGGCCTCAAATAGCATTGGCTGGCTGCTGAACCTGACAGTCACGACGCTCGCTCTGGTGCTGGCGGCGCACTGGCACCTCACGAAGGCACATCACACTCCGCAGGAAACGCTCAACCTTGTCCTTTTCCGTGCCGCAAACGATGGGCAGGGCTTCTCAAGGCTGGCTCTGAACGCCGCCAAGGCCTGTGCCACCCTAGTCGTCACCACATGGAACTTCACTGCGGCGAAGTTCTTTACCTTTAAGGATTAACAAGCCCTCAATGCCAAACCTCGAAACTCTCCTCAGCGAGCTTGAAGCCACTGCCGATGCCTACTGGAACATCAGCCGCGAGAATGCTGTGTTTCTGTCGTCGCTGCTCAAAGCAATGGGCGCAAAGCGCGTGCTGGAAGTGGGGACATCCAATGGCTACTCCGCGCTCTGGTTTGCGGAGGCCGTGCAACAAAACGGCGGCGAAGTCATCACGCTGGAGTTCGACGCGGGCCGAGCGGCACTAGCACGGGAGAACTTTGTGAAGGCGGGGCTGACGGAAACGATTACGCTGATCGAGGGCGATGCGTGCGAGACACTCAAAACCCTGGCAGGCTCTGTGCCCTTTGACTTTGTGTTCCTAGACGCCGAAAAAACCGAGTACGCCGAGTACCTCAGGCTCGCCGTTCCTCTCACTCGGACCAATGGCCTGATTATCGGCGATGACACGATCTCGCTCGCTGACCAGATGCCCGAGTATCTCGCGCTTGCATTTGCGCACCCGGAACTAGAGTCCGTCGCCGTACCCATTGACGACGGCATTGTTCTCTCCCGAAAGAAATGAGGGTAGTGTATGTCTTTTTCACCACAACAACAGCAGCAACCCGCTCTCTCCGCCATTGTCGAGCGTGAGGTGCAGCGCCGCCTAGACACCGACCATCTGAAGATGCTCTCGGTAGGCTTTTACATTCAGAGTGGCATCTCGCTCTTGCTGGGGCTTTACGGTTTGTTCTATATCGTCCTCGGGCTCCTCGGAGGCTCCACGGGACAACCCAGTGAGCGACTCCCCATGATGGTTTTTGTAGGGATGGGGGTGGGTCTTTTGGTGATTGGGCTACTCATGGCCGCACTGAACCTGGTGGCCGGGCGCAGCATGACCCGCAAGCAGAACGCAACCCTGATCCAGATTCTCGCAGGTCTGAGCTGCCTAAATGTCCCCTACGGCACCGCGCTCGGCGTGCTCACGCTCATGGTCATGAACCGCCCCAGTGTCAAAGCCCTCTTCGAAGGCCGCGATCCCTACGGAGATCCCAGCTCCCCCGTGCCTCCTACCGCCCCCGACGACGGCACCTGGTACCGCAGCCAAGGCGGACAGCTCTAAAGCGTCACATCGAAGATCAGGCGCGTGTTGAGAGTGAAGCCGGGAAGCTCCGGGGCGCAGTCTATGGTTTCGGGGTCAGTCAGGACGAGTGGTTCGGCGTCGGGGCGGTAGAGATGGACAGTGCGGGTAGTGGGATCAAGGAGCAGGCCGAGGCGGACGCCACTCTCGCGCCACTCGGCCATTTTCGCTTGTAGGGCGGGAAGCCGGTCGGTTTCGGAGCGCAGTTCGATAATAAAGTCCGGGGCGAGCGGGAGAAAGCCATCGCGCTGCTCAGGGGTGAGTGTCGCTAGCCGCTCGTGGGAGATCCAGGCCGCGTCTGGGGAGCGCACCGCGCCATTGGGGAGCACAAAACCTCCACTGGACTCGGAAATCTCGCCGAGGCCATTCTGTAAGTTCCACATTCCCAGATACGTTGTGAGGAGCGCATTGCGCTTACTGGTTAGGTATTTTGTTGGCATTTCGATGGTAAGCTCGCCAGTGGCGCTGCGCTCGATGCGAAGTTCAGAGTTGTCCTGGCAGAACTGGAAAAAATCAGCGGTGTCGGCCATGTCCAGCCGGGGACGCAGGCGTAGCTGCGTGTCTCCGGCAAAGGGGAAACGCAGGAGCAGGGGATCGGATTGGGTTAGTGCAGCCATAGCGCCATTGTATCGCCGCTGTTACTTCTCTCCCAGGTAGAAACCCGGCTGGGTGGGCTGATTGTAGGCCACATTTTGCCAGGCAACACTGAGGCGGTACTGCGGATCATGAAGAAGTGTCGTGAGGCGGCGCGTCGTGGGAATGGTCGTGGTATAGATGCGGAGCGCCTTATTGTCACTGGTGCGCCAGATCACTTCCTCACGCCAGTCGCCCAGAATATCGGCGCAGAGCGCGGGGGTGGACTTGGTGCCGTTATTCGACACGCAGCCCTCCGCCATGAGCAGGTTCTTCTCCGTCTCGCCGATCCAGTCCCACTTCGAGATACGGTTGCTGTCCAGTAGCTCACGCAGGAGATCGCCGTCCCACCAGACACCAAAGTTGCAGGAGCGTGGCTTGTTTTTCGAGACCTGCTCCCCCTTCACGTTCCAGACACCGCTGAGGCCCTCGCCCGACGCCCATAGCTCGTAGCCGGGGTAGCGTGGATCAATGTCAAAAGCAACGCCACGGCCCACATCAGGACAGGATTTGCCAAAGATTAGTGTGCCGGTGCGGGCATCGCGAAACTCGACACCCGCTTGATGGCTGTTGTGCTCATGGATATCGAAGACCTCAAGGCCAGGCCGACGGGGGTCAATGTCGGAGAGGTGGAGTGCATCGCCGTGCCCGAGGCCTGTGGAATAGAGCCCCGTGCCGTCGTCATCAATGCCCATCGCACCAAAGATAATCTCGTCTTTACCATCACTGTCTACATCCCCCACGGAGAGATTATGGTTCCCCTGTCCGCGCCATTTTTTCGGGTCAGCTTGCTTGTCCGAGTCGAAGATCCAGCGTTGCGTCAGCTTCCCCTCGCGCCAGTCCCAGGCGGCCAGCACGGTTCGGGTGTAGTAGCCCCGGCTAAAGATCAGGCTAGGGCGCTTGCCATCCAGAGACGCAACTCCGGCCAGAAATCGATCCACCCGGTTGCCGTAGTTATCGCCCCAGTCGGCCACTTTGCCACGGGCGGGCACATAGTCGGTCGTGGCGAGCGCCTTGCCCGTCTTGCCCTCGAAGATCGTCAGAAACTCCGGCCCCTCCAGAACATAGCCTTTGTCGCTAGCCCAGCTCTTGCTGGCATCCCCGATCACTTTACCCTCGCCGTCCACAGTGCCATCCGCAGTCTTACAAGCAAGCTCAGCCTTCCCATCGCCATCGAAATCATAGACCAGGAACTGGGTGTAGTGCGCCCCCTCGCGGATATTCTTGCCCAGATTGATCTCCCAGAGAAATTTCCCGTTAAGTGTGTAGGCTTGCAGGATCGGTGGGTCGGTCTGCCCAGCCTGGGAGTTATCTTTGGCACGCCCGGTCATGTGAACAACGAGCTCCAGCGCGCCATCGCCATCCAAATCCCCCACCGACGTATCATTGGGCGTGTAGCCTACTGGAGTCCGGAGTGGAATGGTTAAATAGGGCATCTCGGAGAGCGCTACGGGCTTACTCTGTGGCCCACTCGCCGCCTCCACCGTGTAGTGCGCATCTTTAGGGGCTAGCTTGTCCACAAAACAAGTCGCGCCGGTCAGCGGCTTGGGCGTCAGTTTTTTCCCGTCCCGCCAGAGTGTGAACCCTAGGTTTGGTGCATCCGTGGCGAGCAAGCGCCAGCTCACAAAGGCATTTCCCGCACTATCGCGCACTGCCACCAGACCGCGATCCAGTGTCTCAAGCTGCCGTGTCGGCCCCGGCGCGATTGCCGCGCTCGCTAGCTCGCC
Organism: Armatimonas sp.; assembly: GCA_031387365.1. GTDB lineage: Bacteria > Armatimonadota > Armatimonadia > Armatimonadales > Armatimonadaceae > Armatimonas. The sequence goes on from JANNDD010000507.1 coordinate 9,660, forward strand.
AACACAAATCCCCGCCACCACCAGCGTTCCCCAAGTCATAGTCGTCCTCCGTCGTTGAAAACCGGTTTATTTTACCCTATCTCCCCGTATTGAACCTTTCTACGTCGCTTCGGAACCAAAGGCGTGAAGATAAACTATAATGGTAATCACAAGGGGACATCCAAGATGACAAGACAAGGCAAGCGCTGGGCACTGCTGAGCGTCGCCGTTCTGGCAAGTGCGGCGGGTGCAGTCTATCTGCGCGGCAACGAGGTCGTGCGGGCGGCGGAGGCGGGCGAGGAGATCGAGGGACTACGGTTTCGGCTCTCGGCGGGCAAGCTCCCCGGCGGCGAGAGCCCCCGTGAGCGCAACCCGATTGCTCCCGCAGAGAAGCTCTCAGATGCCGACGCCGATAAAATTCTGGCGCGCGTCAAAGCCATTGCCACCCAGCCCGACGATGAGAAAGACTTCGCGCTCCGGGAGGCATCCCTGCCCGCGCCACGCGCCGGACAGACGATTACGGCGGAGTTTCCTCCGAAAATTGTTCCTCCTCTAGCTCCCCCGTTATCGGGGACGGGGGGGGAAACCCTCACTCTCCGCAGGTTCCAGCCGGAGGGCGAGGTTCCTCTAGCCGACAGAGTGAGCCTGACGTTCTCGCAGCCCATGGTCGCAGTCACCGGGCAGGAAGATGCCGCCGCGCGCGTTCCGGTCACCCTCAGCCCCGAGATCCCCGGCAAATGGCGCTGGTTAGGCACCCAGACCCTGATCTTCGATGCGGGCTCCGGCAAGCGGCTCCCCATGGCAACGGAGTACAGTGTCAGTGTCGCGGCAGGCACAAAGTCCGTGACAGGCGGTGCGCTGGACAAAGCGGCGACATTCACCTTCAAGACCCCCGCCGTTCGCCTTCTGGAAAACTACGGACCCCGTGGCAACGGCCAGAGCCGCGACCCGCTGATCTGGCTACCCTTCGATCAAAAAATCAATCCCGAGGCGGTGCTTAAAACGGTCAAAGTGCTTGCGGGCGACAAGCTCGTCAGTGTTCGCCGCGCCACAACAGCGGAATTAGAAAAAATAACGGGCAAGAGCGAGACACCCGAGCGCTGGCTGGGCCTCAAGCCGGTAGAGCCACTTCCGGGTGATACTACGATCACAGTTCAAGTCGGGCCAGGAACGCCCAGTGCGGAAGGCCCACGCGTCACCGAAGCGCTACAAAGCTTCTCTTTTCGCACCTACGGCCCGCTGAAATTAGTCCAGCAGTCGCCTGAGCGCGGCCAGAGTGTCCCCCCGAGCTATCCCTGGTCACTACACTTCACCAATGGACTCGATGCGGAAGCCTTCGATCCGGCCTGGGTCACTGTCTCACCCGCAGCTCCAGGCCTGCAGATCACGGCCAATGGCAACTACATCCAGCTCTATGGGGCGAAAAAAGCCCGCACGCTCTATAAAGTCAGTGTCTCGCCTAAGCTTAAAGATATCTACGGGCAGACGTTGGAGGGCTTTGAGCCCGCAGCCTTCACCGTAGGAGCGGCGGAGCAGCAGCTCTCTGGGCCGTCGCAGGTGCTACTCATTCCCGACCCTGCCGCCACGCCGCGCACCGTCTTTGCCAGCGTGAATGTGCCGAGTGTCAAAGTGAAGCTCTACAGCGTGAGTAGTGCCGACTGGGACGCCTGGCGGACGTGGCAGAGCAACTGGGAGGAGCGGCGCAAAGGGGCGACACCTCCTGGCAAGCTTCTTAAAGAGATTGATCTAGCGCTGAAGGGCACCGAGGACACGATTCATGAGAACGACCTCGCGCTCCCCGCAGGCGGCAACACATTAATCTGGTGGGAAGCACAGGGCTGGAAGAAGCGTAACCAGTACGATGAGCCCCCGCGTGGCGCGGCCTGGGTGCAGGGCACGAAGATCGGGCTGACGGCATTTGCGGACGGCGACGATCTCTACGCGCTGGCAACCGAGCTCACCACCGGTAAGCCAATCTCGGGTGCCGAGGTCACGTTGATCGGCGGCGGACAGAGCACCAAGACGGGCCGCGATGGTCTGGTCAAGCTGGCACTGAGCGACAAACCCGGCACAATGCTGGTCGCCAAGCGCGGCAAAGACAGCGCCTTTCTGCCGTCACGGTTCTGGCGCTGGGACGAGAGTAGCTGGCGCAAGTCAGGACGTGGAACACAGAGCCTCTGGTTTGTCTGGGACGACCGCCAGCTCTACAAACCGGGCGAGAAAGTGCATGTGAAGGGCTGGGTACGACAGCTTCCCGGCACCAAGCTTGCCACGCTCGCGCTTCCCACAAGCGCCCCGCTGGCCTGGCGGCTCAATGACAGCCGAGGCAACGAAGTGAGCAAGGGCGAGACCAAGCTCAATGCCTGGGGTGGCTTTGATGTTGCCTTTGAGCTTCCTAAAACAATCAATCTTGGCCAGACAAACCTCACTTTTATGGGTGCAGGTGGCGCGACGAACCATAGTTTCAATGTGCAGGAGTTCCGTCGCCCGGAGTTTGAGGTGACGGCTAAGAGCGAGAGCGCGGGGCCGCATATTATCGCCGACCCGAAGGGAGCCGATCTCTCGACCAAAGCAGCCTACTACGCGGGCGGCCCGCTGCCGGGGGCGCAAGTGAGCTGGACGGCAACGGCGACCGCGACGAGCTACACCCCGCCGGGCCGGAGCGAGTTCACGTTCGGCAAGTGGACTCCCTGGTGGAGCTACGAATCCCCCTACTCCCCCGTTATCGGGGGCAGGGGGGGCAGAACCGGGCGTCAAGCCAATCTCAGCCAGACTTTCGCAGGTATCACCGACCCGATGGGCGTGCACCGCCTACATCTTGACTTTGATGGTGTCAAGCCCGCACGGCCCTACTCAGTGAGTGCACAGGCCGCCGTTCAAGACGTCAATCGGCAGACCTGGTCCGCGAGCACTTCCGTGCTGGTGCATCCGTCGGCGCGCTATGTTGGCCTCAGAAGCAAGCGCACGTTTGTGGAGAAGGGCAAGCCTCTGAGTTTTGAGGCGCTGGTCTGTGATATTGATGGCAAGATCGAGGCCGGGCAAGAAGTCCAGCTCCGAGCCGCGCGCCAAGAGTACGAGTGGAGTAAAGGGCGCTATCAGTCCGTCGAGAAAGATGTCAAAGAGTGGACGGTGCACTCAGGTGAGAGCGCCACTGCCACCGAGTTTCTCCCCAAAGAGGGCGGCCAGTGGCGTGTGACGGCCACGGTTCGTGATAGTAAAGAGCGCCCCAATGAGAGCGAGCTAACCCTCTGGGTGGCAGGCGGCAAGCCCAGCCCACGCCGTGATCTCTCGCAGGAGCAAGTAACACTGATCCCTAGCGCCAAAGAGTACACGCCCGGCCAGACCGCCGAGATTCTGGTGCAGGCTCCGTTCTTCCCCGCCGAGGCTGTGCTGACCCTGCGCCGTGATGGCGTGGTTCAGACCGAGCGCTTTAGTGTTACGGGCCCGACGTACACCGTCAAGATTCCGATTCGGGAGAACTACCTCCCCAATATCCACGCCCATATCGAGCTGGTCGGGGCGGCAGCCCGCACCGACGACGACGGCAAGGCACTGGCAAAACTCGCCAAGCGCCCGGCTTTTGCCAGCGGCGAGCTGGATCTGTCGGTCTCGACGGCCAGCAAGAAGCTCACCGTGGTGGCGAGTCCCAAAGTGGCCGCGCTGCCCCCCGGTGGCGAGACCGAGGTTTATGTCAGTGTGAAAGATAGCAGTGGTAAGCCGATTGTTGGCGGCGAAGTGGCCGTGGCCGTGGTGGACGAGTCCGTTCATGCACTGGCAGGCTGGAGCATGAGTGATCTCGTCGCCGCGTTCCATCCCCGCCGTGGCAGCGGCGTGAACGACTGGCACCTGCGCAGCTACGTCAAGCTCGAAGACCCGCTCAAAGTACAAGAAGCCGAGAAAAAAGAGATGAGTGGGGCTGCCTTCGGTCGGAGCGGCGGCATGATGGGTGGCGGCGGCATGCCAGGCGGCTTCGGCGGCGGTGGTGGACGCGGCGTAGCGGCAGGAATGGCGATGGATATGGCAGCCAAGCCAGCGTCCAGGACCATGGCGAAAGCCAGGGCCTTTGCGGATGGGGAAGTCTCGGACAAAAAGCCAGGAGCGCCCGAGCAGCCCGGGGCCCCCATCGCGGTGCGCTCGAACTTCGACCCACTCGCGCATTTCTCGCCCAGTGTCGCCACCGACTCCGACGGCACGGCGCGTGTCACGGTGAAGCTCCCGTATAACCTCACACGCTACCGGATTGTGGCCGTGGCGGTGGCGGGTGCGGACAAAGGCGGAAGCGACGAGGCCGCGC
>JANNDD010000527.1:0-4378 GCA_031387365.1 Armatimonas sp.
TTTACGCACTCCCCGCAAAGCTGTCACACTCCCCCGTGGGCGTTCGTCTCCTTCAACAAGGGGCGCTGTTAAAGCTCCCCACGCTGCGGGAGAAAGAGATTACGAAGATGAATACCAAAACAATTTTGCTGACGGGGTTGGCGCTGATCGGGCTGCTGGGAACAAGCTGGGCGCAGAGTGGCCGCCCAAATCCCCCACAGGCACGACAGGACGACAAAAACCTCATGCGTAACCTGGGCAGTGGCCTCGGAGCAGCGGCGCTGAGCTCCGCACGAAATGGGCGCATGGGCGATGCGATTGTGCTTGGAGCCGGGGCGGCTCTCGCGGGTAAGAAGTACGAAGACGCTCGTAAGGCGCAAAGCGACGACAACCGCTATGGCCGCGACGACCGCTACGGACGTAATGACCGCTACAACACCGATGCCTACGACAGAGACCGCTACAGTTCTCCCTCCCGCTGGGAGCGGGAGCGCATCGAACGCGAGCGCCGCGAGCGCATGGAACGAGAGCGTTGTGAGCGAATCGAGCGAGAACGCCGCGAGCGAGAGCGGGAAGAGCGGGAGGCGCGTATCCGCTGGGAGCGTGAGCACCGTGGCCGTGGCGGGGATCGAGATCATGGCCGAGACTGCCGTGACCGGGATCACCGCCACGGCTAGCGACCAATAAATCGCCCGGTCCTACAAAAATAGGACCGGGCACTCCCCCCTTCGACCCAGGCAGACACGACCTAAAACGGGCATACTCTTTTCTAGGAGAACTGTCCGATGTCCGAAGAGCGTGTCTGCCTGGATTTTTTGCTAAGAGAGCTTCGTCACTGGCGCACCGAGGGTCGTGTCCCGGAGACCTTCCTCGCGCCCCTCTACGACGAGTACGAGGCGCGGCGCAAAGCACTCGCCCCACCCCGGCTGGAGATGTATGATTTAGAGCCGGATAGGGCTTCGCAGCCCTCCCCGGCCCCACCCCCCGCCCCCACCCCCCGCCGTGGCCTGCTGGCTTTTTTGGAGGAGCGCAATATCGCCGCGCTGCACCTGGTGGGATCGCTTCTCTTACTGGCGGGGCTCTTCTTGCTGGTGCAGTGGCAGTGGGACGGCATCGGCAGGTTTCTGCTGCTCGCCGTGCTCGCATTATCCGCCGTCGGTCTGCTCCGCCTGAGCGACAGCCTGCGTGACGAACACCCGCAGAGCAGCCAGGTCTTGGGGTTGCTCGGCTGCCTGATTGTCCCACTGTGTGGCATTGCCCTGAAAGTCTTTGGTCTGGTGGGCGGACTGTCTTGGCCCCTGACCGCACTGCTCACCGCCCTGGGCAGTGGAGGTATTTTTGCCTGGCGGCTACGCACGACCCAGGAGCCCCTGCTGATCGGTCTACTGGGCGGTGCCGGTGCGGGCGCGGTCTGGGGCTTCGCGGGCCTTGTCCCCACAACCCTATTTTGGCCCACCCTCATTATTGGCTTACTGGGCCTAGCCGCGCTGAGTTTCTGGCAGACAGAGCGCGACGACAGCCTCTGGAACCGGATGCGCATCGTGGTCGGCCACAGCCTAACACTTGCTGGAATTGGAGCATCGCTGCTGTATGTTGCGTGGGGGGATGGCCACGCTCCCAATGCAGCAATCGGGCTAACGCTACTCGGAGCGGCGGGGCTTTATGGGCTCACGGGAAGCCGTCTTCAGATCGCGTGGCTGGGCTACGCGGCCACGCTGGCCGCCGCGCTTGGTGCACAGTTCCTGCTACCAGACACGGCGAGCGCTATCGCACGGGGGGCTATCGCCTCCGCAACGGGTGTCCTGGCGCAGCTGATGACCCGTTTCCAGCGCGGCGAGGGAGCAGCCACAGCCGCACCGTACCAGAACAGCGCCCGAGCACTCACCCTCCTGGGTTTGTTCCCTGTTCTGCTCGCCCCCGAGGCACGTGATGTGCCCCTCGCAGGACTCTTTGCCGCGGAGGCAGTTCTCTGGCTGGTTGCCGCACGAACGGCCCAAGGTCTTTTGTGCACCTCAGTGCTTGCCCTCGCTGCCTGCCGCCTCAGCGCCCTCGCGCTCGACACCTGGTTTGTCGCTGCCACGGGGCTACCCGCCGGCCCGCTGCGCTGGTTGCTGCTTCCCGCGCTCGCCTTCGGGCTTCTGAGCCTACGCACTGCAACCGAAGAGCGTGCAGTGATTTTGCGACAGTGTGCCCTTGCGGCATTTGGCTGGGCCTGCGCAGGCCAGCTCACCGGGCTCCTGGAGAGTCAGAGTGCCGCGACAAACGGCGCGGTCTTGATGCTCGCGTCCACCGGGCTCGGCCTCTGGGGGCTCTGGCAGAACCGCCCGGTGGCGGCGCGCGGCGCACTGATTCCTCTGGGATTTGCTCTGGCGGCGCAGTGGCTGCGCTGGGCAACGGTGGGGCATGACCTGCCCCTTCCCGTTCTCGCCCTGGCGCTTTTTGTGGCGGGTATCACGCTGCCTGCAAAGGCGGATCTCGGGCCACGGGCCACGCTGTGGCTTCTTGCGGCGGGGCATCTCGCGGCGAGCCTGCTTCCTGCGGCCCTGCTCCCGTTCTGGAGCCTCGCCCTAGTTCCCGTGCTCCTCTGGGTGGGCCGCGCGGAAGGCGACACGGACCGGCCGCTCCGTCTGACGGAGTTCTTTGCCGTGCTGGGCTTCTTAGCCACGGTACTGCTTCCTTCGGGTAGCTCGCCGCTCTCGATCGTGGTGACGGGAGCCGCACTGGCCGTGGTCTCGCTGCTAGGGTACCGTCCCAGTGGGGTTGCGACCGCCGCTGGGCTGGTGACCGCTGCCGTGGCGCTTGCAGCGAGCGGGTACCCACACCCTTCTCTCTCCCTGGCACAAGTAGGCTTCTTACTCGCTGGCCTAGCCGCATTCTGGCTGGGGCTGGCAGCGAGCCTCCGGCGCACCACAAGTCTCTGGGAGACGCTCAGCGCCGTGGGCGTGGCCACAACAGCAGTCGCGGTAGTGACCGGGGTGTACGGACTCACCGGGCAGGATCAAGGACGCTGGACAATCTACACCCTCGGGCTGAGCGCCGCGACTCTCGCGGCCACGGCGGGCTTGCGCAGACAGCCCAACTACCTCCACAGCGCCTTCGCCTGTGCCTTCGCCGCCTACGGCCTCTATTTCTTCGACCAGTTCGGGCTAGGCTCCGATAAACTAGACTACTTCCTCATGCCCATCGGCATCTATCTCTTGCTGATCGCCGAGCGCATGAACCAGGCCCCTCTGCGGGCTCCCGGCCTCCTGCTGCTGCTTGGCCCCTCGCTGCTAGCCATCGTCACCAATCCCCACGACTGGCAGCACGCGATTCTGCTCGTCTTGGAGTGCTTGGTCGCCGTCGCGGCGGGCATCCAGCAGCGGGTCAAGGTCTATCTGGGCGGTGGGATCGCGTTTCTCATCACGCTCCTGGTCAATAAGCTCTGGGAGCCGCTGCGGGAGATCAACTTCGGGGTCTATCTCACCCTCCTGGGTGTCGGGGTTCTCGCGGCCGCGCTCCAGTTTGATAAGCGCCGCGAAGCACTGCGCCGCTGGGCGGAATCCGTGCGGGAGACCTACCAGAGCTGGGATTAACTACGTCTCTGTACGAACCCAGCGCTGGGCCTTCATCTCGGAGCGCGGGAGTGTCCCACAGCCAACGAGATTTGTGGGAAGGCGTAGATGGAAGGTTGCACGCAGGGCAGATTCAACAGCAAGGCGCAGCGCTTCGGGATCCGAACAGGTCGGGAGGGGCTCCAGCTCAAGGGTGGCTTCCCGAAGCGCATTGACGGTGGTCAGTGTCACGCGGTACTCGGCCACGTCCTCGAAGCGCCGCACGACGGCTTCAATGGCCGAGGGGTAGAGATTCACGCCACGGACGACAACCATATCATCGGTGCGACCTAGAATCCCACCTTCGAGCGCCAAATCCGAGCGGCCACAGGCGCACACAGTGTCGTCACCACGTAGCACCAGATCACCCGTTCGGTAGCGCAGGAGCGGCGAGCCCGTGCGCCCCAAGTTCGTGAGTACTAGCTCACCGCGCTCGCCCGGAGGCGTGGGGTGGAGATTCTCCGGGTCGAGCACCTCGGCGATAAACCGGGACTCCAGCACGTGTAGCACGCCCGGGCGAACGGGGCACTCAAAGCTCACAGGACCCGTCTCGGTCATCCCGTGGTGATCCCAGAGCCGCGCCCCCGGCCAGAGCTGCTCGATGCGTGCCCGGGTCGCCGGAATCCCCGCGCCCGGCTCACCAGCGACAATAATGCGGCGAACGGCACTAGTCGCCAGCTCAATCCCCTCTTCTCGCGCCACTTCCCCAAGGCGGATCGCATAGGTTGGCGTGCAACAAAGCGTGGTGACACGGTTGTCTAGGATCGTCTTGAGGCGTGCCGCGCTGCTCATCCCTCCGCCGGGCA
>JANNDD010000534.1:0-3332 GCA_031387365.1 Armatimonas sp.
AGATCGGCAACATCAATGGATTTAGGTGTGGGCGAAGGCTTGGGAGAGTCGGACATGGGCCTTCATCCTATCGCCAACCCCACCCGTTTGCCAGCAAGTTTGCCTGAAAGAGGCCGCTATGTCGCCTTTCGGACGCGGTAGTAGGCGGTCTTTTCTAGAGGAACGCGCTCAAAGCAATCATCAATATTCATTGTTGTCTCTGCCCCCCCCAGAAAGAGGGCTGCGTCGGGCTTGAGGGTGCGGCGTACTTTGGCGAGAATGGATTTCTTGGTCTCTTGATCGAAATAGATCAAGACATTGCGCAGAAACAAAATGTCCACAGGAGGAATTAGCGGCCAGGGCTGGATGAGATTACACTCGCGAAACTCAACCATATGCCTAATATCCTCACGGAGCTGCCAGTTGATGCCAGATTTCTCAAAGTACCGCATGAGCATCGTGATCGGAAGTCCGCGATTCACTTCGATCTGGCTGTAGATTCCCTGGCGCGCCTGCTCCAGCACTTGCGTATTGAGATCGGTGGCGATAATGCGGACATTGCCCTGAGGGATCTGGGGAAAATGCTCACGCAGCAGTAAAGCAATACTATAGGGCTCCTGCCCCGACGAGGCCGCCGCGCACCAGATCATGACGTGTGGCTCACCGGGACGCTTGGCAAGTAGCTCCGGGATCACCACTTTCTTCAGCGCCTCAAAGGGATGGAGGTCTCGGAAGAACGATGTCTCATTGGTGGTCATGACTTCGACAACCATCTGTGAGAGCCGCCCACTGGGCTGAGTGCGCAGCCCTGTCACGAGCTCCGCAAGCGAGGCGCAGCCGTTCTGGTTTGTCACCGAGGCCAGCCGCGACTGCACTAGATACTCCTTGCTTGAGTCCAGAACTATCGCGGAGCGCTTATAGACCAGGTCGCAGATATAATCGAAGTCCGCCTTCGTGAGAGGGCTCATGCAGCGGCTCCTAAGGATCGGCTACCCAGCGTGCTACGGACGCGCCCCCGCATGACCCGGCGCAGGACCTCGCTGGCAATCTCATCCAGCGGAAGAACATGACTGGCAAGCCCCGCCTGTGCGACAAACCCTGGCATCCCCCAGACCACGCTACTGGCCTCATCTTGCACCACGATCTGTCCCCCCGCACTGCTCACGGCCTCGCAGCCCCGCAGACCATCTTGCCCCATTCCGGTTAAGATCACTGTGAGACAGCCCCCACCAAAGTGCTGTGCCACCGAGCGCAGCATCACATCCACGGCGGGACGGCAGGAGTTCTCTGGCGGCCCCACAAAGACACGGGTGTAGAGCTTGTCATCCGTGCGCTCCAGCCCCAGGTGAAAGTCGCCGGGCGCGACCCAGGCTTTTCCTGGCTCCAGTAGCATCCCACTCGTTGCCTCAGTCACTGTAATCGCACAGTGAGAGTTGAGGCGCTCAGCGAGGAGATTGGTGAACATCGGAGGCATGTGCTGGACAATCAAAACAGGCACAGGAAAGTCTGCGGGGAGCTGGATCAGAAGGCTATTGAGCGCATCCGGCCCGCCTGTAGAAGTTCCAATCGCCAGGATCTCCACCCGCTCACTCAGGCGTGTGCTCCGTGCGCTTGTCGTCACGAGTAAAGGCTTTTTCAGTGCCAGCGCTGCCGGGTCAAAAGTCGTGCCGCGCCGGGTGAAGAGCTTGATCTTCGGGATCAGAGTCTCACGAATGGTCTGCATTGCCGCGCTGACACTGCCCACATTGGCGGGCTTGGTGACATAATCCGACGCGCCAGCGCTTAGGGCATCTAAAGTCGCCGCCGCTCCTCGCTGTGTCAGTGTGCTAAACATGATCACTGGAAGCAGGCGCTGGGTCTTGCGGATCTCTTTGAGAGTCTCCAGGCCGTCCATCTCCGGCATTTCCACATCTAGAATTACAAGATCGGGGTTGAGCTGTGCAAGCTTAGCCAGTGCAATCTTGCCGTTTGGGGCAGTTCCCACCACCTCGATATCAGGATCGCTAGCGAGCGTATCCGTGAGAATACGACGCACCACCATCGCATCATCTGCGAGAAAGACTCGTATTTTTGGCATCAGCTTGGGTCCATCTGAGCTGCGTTTTGCAGTGATCCAGCCAGCTCTTTCAGCCCCAGAACCATCGTGCTTAGCTCTTTGGTTGCCTGCCCCGCCTGTGCAATACTCTCCGCCTGATCGCTCAGTGCGACCGAGACATCCTGAGCATTGCCAGTAATTTGCTGCATCGCCGTTTTGAGATCCACAGCCCCTGCAGTTGCTCTTTCACCGCTCTGACGAAGCTCCTGGATGACTTCTATTACATGCCGCGAGTGCCCTACCATCGCCTGAATATCTCCTTCGTCGGAGAAGAACAGCCCTAGCATCCCCGAGACGGCGTCCTGCGTCTTGCCCACGCTAGATTCCATCTGCAGAGCTGTAGTACTGACAATGCCCGCTTCACCGATGAGTTCATCTGTTGCATCCAGCATCTCCTGAAGCGAGCGCTCAGCCTCAACTCCCAGCGACACGCCTCGTGTAACTTCTTCCCGGCTTGCGATCATCGCCTCAATGGTCTCCGCAACTCCCTGACGAACTCCTGTGATCAAGCCTCTGATCTCGGTAGTCGCCTGGGTTACCTGCACCGCAAGCTTACGCACCTCATCAGCAACGACGGCAAAGCCAAGGCCATGCTCACGGGCGCGGGCCGCCTCGATAGTGGCATTGAGTGCAAGTAAGTTCGTCTGACGTGCAATGGAATTGATCGTCCCAACGATCCCACCGATCTGGTCGCTCTTGCCGCCTAAATCCTCCACTTTTGAGGAGAAAGCTCCCATCTGCTCCTCAATACGATGCATGCTATGGATTGTCTGGGCCACTGTCGTGCCGCTGTTGCGTGCTACCATCGCCGCACGCCCTGCCGATGAGGCAAAGCGCTCAGCCGAGCCGGAAAGTGCCTGTACAGCCTGCGCGGCAGCATCCATCTCCAGCCTAACGCTTCGTGCCATCATCTGCTGATCTCTGCTGGCAGTGCTCACACGATCGGTGGCCGCGCGCATGGCTTCCAGTGCAGAGAGCGCCTCATGCGTGCTGACCTCTTGCTCAGAGCAGCTCGCCGCGACCTCCTCGCTCAGGCCCGCGACTTGCTCCACGGCCCGTGCCACTTCGCTCATCGAGCACGTCACGGAGGCCATAGCCGTATTGGTCGAGGCCACGGCAACATCGAGCTGAACACCCGTGCGAGCAGTCTGCTCGGCATCGTGCATCACTCGCGCTGCCACCTCGCCGAGCCGTGCAAATACCTCATGAAGCTCCGTGTGGGTGTGCTCCAGATCTTGAGTTTGGTAAGTCACTTCCT